>NZ_JBNNPF010000063.1:0-40826 GCF_050275515.1 Streptomyces sp. NPDC004126
TCCACCCTTGACAGGCCGTCCCGCCCCGGAATGCCGAAAGACTGCCGGGAAACCCCCAAAAGGAACGGTCACAGGGGGAGAGAGGCGAGAAGCGGCTCCGTCAGCGATGCAGGAGGGGCCGGGCGCCGGCACACCACGCATACGGGCCCTCAGATGTCCTGACTCCGGGCCGGGGGCCCGACTGCCCGCACGAGAGGCCGACCAGACCAGTCCAGGGAGCCGCCAGGCGCATCAGATCGCTACGCGCTCCTCACGTCTCAGCGTCCGACGACCGCCTGGGGCTGATACCCGCACGAGAAGCCGACCAGAGCAGTCGAGGCAGCGGACGAGCGCGTCAGATCGCTACGCGCTCCTCTGGTCTCGGCGTCCGACGGCCGTCTTGGGTCTCTCATGGCCGCCCAGGAGACATGGGTGCCCTTTTTGCTCCCATATGGTGGCCTGTGATGAGGTCGGACTGTCCTCTGTCGGACTCTGAGGGTCAAAACGGCATCCGCAGACTCCTGCAAGCCGCCAAAGGTCCTGCGAGAGGAGCGATTCACCCCTCCACGGCCGCTGTCCGCCCCTTCGCGCCCCATCCCGGCCCCAGGCGGCCGTCCGACGCCAAGCAGAGAGAAGCGCGTAGCGATCTGACGCGCCCCATGCGCTGCCTGGGCTGCTCTGTTCGTCCTCTGGTGCGGGTATCAGCCCCAGACGGCCGCCGGACGCTGAGAAATGAGGAGCGCGTAGCGATCTGTCGCGCCTGTCGGCTCCCTGAGCTGCTCTGTTCGTCCTCTGGTGCCGTCATCAGCCCCGGACGGTCGCCGGACGCTGAGGAATGAGGAGCGCGTAGCGATCTGTCGCGCCCGTCCGCTGCTTGGGCTGGTCTGGTCGGCCTCTCGTGCGGGTGGCCGGGCCCCCGGCCCGGAGTCAGGACATCTGAGGGCCCGGATGCTCGGCGAGCCGGCCCCCGGCCCCTCGCCTCATCGCTGACGGAACCGTTTCTCGCTCCTCTCCCCCTGTGACCGTTCCTTTTGGGGGTTTCCCGGCAGTCTTTCGGCTTTCCGGTTCGGGTCGGTCGGTCAAGGGTGGAGCGAAGCGACATCGCGAAGCGACGCGACCGGAGGGAGCGCCCTTGAGGGACCGGGCCGAAGCGGAAGGACGATGGGACTGACGGGAAACCCCCAAACCCTCCCCGACTACCGTCCAGGCAAGACCCCGTCACCCACCCCCCACCCCCCACCCCCCGCTGCCGCAGACGCGGTACCCCCGGACGCATGACCCCCTCCGCCGTCCGGCTCAGTGGCCCGGGATGTCGGCGGGGCCGGGCCCACGGGCCGTGGTCGGCTGGCGGGCGGCCACTCCCGCCGACTCACGAAAGGTGGTCCCCGGTGAACCGTCCCCGCCTCTTCGCCGCGACCGTTCCCGCCCTCCTCGCCGCCGCTCTGTGCGCCGCACCCGCCGCCTCCGCCTCCGGCACTGCCGCCCCGGCCGCAAGACCGCACGTACCGCACTGCGTGGCCAGTGACGGCTTCGACTTCAACAAGGTCTTTCACGTCAAGGAGCGGATCATCGCCCCGCCCGCCACCTGTCGGGTGGCCATCGCCAAGGAACCCTGGGTCAGGGCGGTTCTCGGCTGGTCGACCCAGACCGCCGAGAAGGCCGTCTACCCGGCCGGCTACACCCCGCTGCGCCGTGCGCCCATCGAGGACTTCAACGCCAAGTTCGTCAGCGCCACCTACGTGCACGACATCGGCACACCGCAGGAGCAGACCTTCACCTTCGACAAGAAGCGGGTCCTGCGCACCGGCCTCACGGACCTGGACGGGTTTCCGCAATCCGTCCCCGTGTCGCCGCCCCTGAAGGCGCTGAGCGTCGGTCAGCACACCAGCACGGTGTTCATCACTCTCAGCGCCGAGCACTGCGACGGGTTCACCACCGACCGCGCGGCGAGCTGCCTGCCCGCGGGCACCATCCAGTTCAGTGACGACACCCCCTTCGAGGTCCAGCCCCGCCCCCGGGACACGAAGCACCCCGACCGCCGGCCCGACTAGGCCGGCCGGCTCAGGCGGTCGCCGCCCGCCAGGACGGCGGCCGCCAGGGCCTCCGACGCCGGGGTCGGGCGGCGGCCCTGGAGCAGGGCGAACTCCACCGGCCCCAGCTCCGGCAGGCCGCCCACCCGTACCAGGCCCGGCGGGATCAGGCCCCGGGTGTGCGCCATCACGCCGAGCCCCGCGCGGGCCGCCGCGATCAGGCCGCTCAGGCTGCCGCTCGTACAGGCGATCCGCCACGCCCGGCCGTCCCGCTCCAGCACCTCCAGGGCCCGCGCCCGGGTGATCCCCGGCGGCGGGAACACGATCAGCGGCACCGGGCGCTCCGGGTCCACCCGCAGCCCCTCCGCCCCGATCCACACCATCCGGTCCCGCCACACCAGGCGGCCCCGCTCGTCCCCCGGCCCGCGCCGCTTGGCCAGCACCAGGTCCAGGCGCCCCGCGTCGAGCCGCTCGTGCAGCGTCCCCGACAGCTCCACCGACAGCTCCAGGTCCACCTCGGGGTGCTCGTGCCGGAACCCCTCCAGGATCTCCGGCAGCCGGGTCAGCACGAAGTCCTCCGACGCCCCGAACCGCAGCCGTCCCCGCAGCCGGGTCCCCGTGAAGAAGGCCGCCGCCCGCTCGTGCGCCTCCAGGATGGTCCGCGCGAAGCCCAGCAGCGCCTCGCCGTCCTCCGTCATCCCGACGCTGTGCGTGTCCCGCACGAAGAGCGGACGCCCCGTCGCCTCCTCCAGCCGCCGCACGTGCTGGCTGACCGTGGACTGCCGCACTCCGAGCCGGGCCGCCGCCTGCGTGAAGCTCAGCGTCTGGGCCACCGTGAGGAAGGTGCGCAGCTGGACCGGGTCGTACATGCCCCCAGCCTACGCCCGGGTCATCGCGTTCCGTGATGGCAGTCAGAGCGGTGTGCGTGTTTCCCGATGACCGCCGACCCGCGACGATGGTCGTACCCCTCGTCACCCCCGCCCTTCCCCGTACGACAGCAAGTGAGCACCCCCATGCGACGCCCCCGCCTTCCCGCCTGGCTGCCCCTGGACCCGTACGTACTGGCCCTGCTCGCCACCGTGGGCCTCGCGGCGCTGCTCCCCGCGACGGGTGCCGGCGCCACCGTCGCCGACGGGGCCGCCACCGCCGCCGTGGCCCTGCTGTTCTTCCTCTACGGGGCCCGGCTCTCCACCCGGGAGGCCCTCGACGGGCTGCGCCACTGGCGGCTCCACCTCACCGTCCTGGCCTGCACCTTCGTCCTCTTCCCGCTGCTGGGCCTGGCCGCCCGCCTCCTGGTGCCCGGCCTGCTCACCCAGCCCCTCTACAGCGGTCTGCTCTTCCTCTGCCTGGTCCCGTCGACCATCCAGTCCTCCATAGCCTTCACCTCCATAGCCAGGGGCAACGTCCCCGCCGCGATCTGCGCCGGCTCCTTCTCCTCCCTCGCCGGCATCCTCCTCACCCCGCTGCTCGCCGCCGCCCTCCTCGGCCACGACGCCGGCGGCTTCTCCCTCGACTCCCTCCTCAAGATCGTCCTCCAGCTGCTGCTGCCCTTCCTCCTCGGCCAGGGCCTGCGCCGCTGGGTCGGCGGCTTCCTGACCCGCAACAAGAAGGTGCTGGGCTACGTCGACCGGGGCTCGATCCTGCTCGTCGTCTACGCCGCCTTCAGCGCGGGCATGGCCGCCGGGGTCTGGCACCAGGTCAGCCTGCCGCGCCTGGGCGCCCTGATGGCGGTGGAGGCCGTACTCCTCGCCGTCATGCTCCTCGCCACCTGGTACGGGGCCGCGCGCCTCGGCTTCGGCCGCGCGGACCGCGTCGCCATCCAGTTCGCCGGGTCGAAGAAGAGCCTGGCCGCCGGACTCCCCATGGCCAGCGTCCTGTTCGGGGCCCAGGCCTCCCTCGCGGTGCTCCCGCTGATGCTGTTCCACCAGATGCAGCTGATGGTCTGCGCGGTCCTTGCCCGCCGCCGCGCCCGGGACCCCGAGGCGGTCCTCCAGGACCAACTCGACGCCCGCCGTGTGGTGGAGGTCTCGCCCGCGGTCCAACCCCCCGCCGCGCAGGGCCGGTAACGTGCGGCGGTGACCTGGATACGCCCGCTCGCCGCCACCGCCCCGCGCCCCTGCACCCTCGTCGTCTGCCGGGGCTGCTGCTGCGGGGACCCCCGCAAGAACCCCGGCACCGACCACGCCGGCCAGCTCGCCCGCCTGCGGGAGGCCGCCGCCGCGTCCGGGGGACGCCTCGCGGTCCGTACGAGCGACTGCCTCGGGCCCTGCGCGCAGGCCAACGTGATCGTGGTCCAGCCCACCACCGAGGCCCGCCGGCGCGGCGCCCGGGCCGTCTGGTTCGGCTGGGCCCTGGACGACACCGCGACGGACGAGATCATCGCCTGGGCCGAATCCGGCGGCCCCGGCAGCACGCCGCTCCCCGCCACCCTCGACCTGCACCGCATCGACCCCCCGGAGCCGAAGCAGCCCACGACCCCCCGGCGGGGCCGCCGCCGCTGAGCGGCCTAGGATCCGGCCCCGGCCCCGGCCCCCGGCAGGATGATCCGCTGCTCGCCCGCGTACACGTTCATGTTCGCGCCGCGCAGGAAGCCGACCAGCGTCAGGCCCGATTCCAGGGCCAGGTCCACAGCCAGCGAGGACGGTGCCGAGACCGCCGCCAGCACCGGGATGCCGGCCATGACGGCCTTCTGCGCCAGCTCGAAGGACGCCCGTCCCGACACCAGCAGCACCGAGCCGGCCAGCGGCAGCCGGCCCGCCTGGAGCGCCCGCCCGACGATCTTGTCCACGGCGTTGTGCCGGCCCACGTCCTCCCGTACGTCGAGCAGCTCGCCCTCCGCCGAGAACAGCGCGGCGGCGTGCAGCCCGCCCGTGCGGTCGAAGACCTTCTGCGCCGCGCGCAGCCGGTCCGGCAGCTCGGAGAGGAGTTCCGCGGGGACCCGTACGGGATCGGCGGCGAGCCCCGGGAAGCGGGTCGCCGTGCGGACCGCGTCCAGGCTGGCCTTGCCGCACAGCCCGCAGGAGGAGGTGGTGTAGACGTTCCGTTCCAGCGTGATGTCGGGGAGCGGAACCGAGGGGGCCAGCTGGACGTTGACCACGTTGTAGGTGTTGGAACCGTCCTCGGTGGCGCCCTCGCAGTACGTCACGGCCTGGACGTCCGAGGTGCGCGCCATGACGCCCTCGCTGACCAGGAAGCCCGCGGCCAGCGCGAAGTCGTCCCCCGGGGTGCGCATCGTGATGGCCAGCGGCTTGCCGTTGAGCCGTATCTCCAGCGGCTCCTCCGTGACCAGGGTGTCGGGCCGGACCCCGGCCGCTCCGCCCCGGATGCGTACGACACGGCGCCGTTCGGTGACCCGTCCCATCGTGATCAGCCCACCTGTTCCGTCCTCGCGTTCACCTGACGAGGACATTGTCCCGGATCCGCCACCGCGACCGGTTCCGGCAGGAAGTTGCTCGGAATGCTCCAAATTCCGGTGGCGGAATCCTGTTGGGTCACGCGCACACGTACCCGCCGGTAGCAGGCAAAGCTGGGTCAACCTGACTGCCTGCCGTACAGAGGGGGACCCCGCCCATGACCGGTTCACGCGTGGTGGCGCTAGGGCACTACCAGCCCGCGAAAGTGCTCACCAACGAGGACCTCGCGGCCATGGTCGAGACGAACGACGAGTGGATCCGCTCCCGGGTGGGCATCCGCACCCGCCACATGGCGGGTGCCGACGAGCCGGTCGACGAGCTCGCCTACCAGGCCGCCGGAAAGGCCCTCGCGCACGCCGGCCTGAGCCCCGACGACATCGACCTCGTCCTCGTCGCCACCTCCACCGCCATCGACCGTTCCCCCAACATGGCCGCGCGCGTCGCCGCCAAGCTGGGGATGCGCGGCGCGCCCGCCGTGATGGACATCAACGTCGTCTGCTCGGGCTTCACCCATGCCCTGGCCACCGCCGACCACGCGATCCGGGCCGGCTCCGCCACCCGCGCGCTGGTCATCGGCGCCGACAAGATGACCGAGATCACCGACTGGACCGACCGCACCACCTGCGTGCTGACCGGCGACGGTGCGGGCGCGGCCGTGGTCGAGGCCTGCGAGGAGCCGGGCATCGGCCCCGTGCTGTGGGGCTCGGTCCCGGAGATGGGCCACGCCGTGCGGATCGAGGGCACGCCCCCCGTCTTCGCGCAGGAGGGCCAGTCCGTCTACCGCTGGACCACCAGCCAGCTCCCGCCGCTGGCCCGCAAGGTCTGCGAGAAGGCCGGGGTGACCCCCGAGGAGCTCGCCGGGGTCGTGCTGCACCAGGCCAACCTGAGGATCATCGAGCCGCTCGCCGCGAAGATCGGCGCCGTCAACGCCGTCGTCGCCCGCGACGTCGTCGATTCCGGGAACACCTCCGCCGCGAGCATCCCCATGGCCCTCTCGAAGCTGGTCGAACGCGGCGAGATCCCCTCCGGCGCCCCGGTCCTCCTCTTCGGCTTCGGCGGCAACCTGTCCTACGCGGGCCAGGTCATCACCTGTCCCTAGCGGCCGGCCCGGCCGCCGGGCTCCCGGCATGCCCGCAGGTCAGCGCGGCGTGGCGGACCGGCGGCCGCTCGGAAACGTGGTCGGAAGCCCGCCGATCCCCTGCTATGGTTGTCCATGTCGCCACGGGAAACCGGGGCCGACCACCGGTCCGGGTGGCGGAATGGCAGACGCGCTAGCTTGAGGTGCTAGTGCCCTTTATCGGGCGTGGGGGTTCAAGTCCCCCCTCGGACACACAGAGGAAGAACCCCACTCCGGTGGGGTTCTTTCGCGTTTCCGGGCGGATCCGGGCCCCTTCCCGGGCGAAGCCCGGGTGAGCTCTCCGCGGAACCGGGTGGCCGGATCCACACGTGCGGCATCATGAAGCCTGACCGGGTCAAGGGGGGAACGTGTCGCAGGACGAACCGCGCAACGACGTCGTGATCGCCGGGCGGTACCGCCTGGGGAAGAGGCTGGGCCGCGGCGGCATGGGGACCGTGTGGCAGGCCTCGGACGAGCTCCTGGGACGTGCGGTCGCCGTCAAGGAACTCCACGTCGGCGAGGGCAAGGAAGCCGCCGGAGCCCTGCGCGAGGCCCGCACCGTCGCACAGATCAAGCACCCGCACGTGGTCGTCGTGCACGACGTCGTCGAGGACGACGGCCGCCCGTACATCGTGATGGAACTCGTCGAGGGCGGCTCACTCGCCGACCGCCTCGGCGCCACCGGTCCGCTGGACGCCGCCGAGACCGCCCGCATCGGTCTCGCCCTGCTCGGCGCCCTGAGCGCGGCGCACGACCGCGGGGTGCTCCACCGGGACGTCAAGCCCGCCAACGTCCTCATGGAGGCGGGCACCGGCCGGGTCGTGCTCACCGACTTCGGCATCGCCCGCCTCGCCGGCTCCACCACCATCAGCGAGACCGGCGCCTTCGTCGGCTCGCCCGAATACACCTCCCCGGAGCGGATGCAGGGCGCCGCCGCCGGACCCGAGTCCGACCTGTGGTCCCTCGGCGCGCTCCTGTGCGCCGCGCTGACCGGCGAGTCGCCCTTCCACCGGGACTCGCTGGGCGGGGTGCTGCACGCCGTCGTCTACGACGAGATCCGCCCGCCGGCGCAGGCCGGGCCGCTGACCCCGCTCGTGCGGGGCCTGCTGGAACGCGACACCGAACGCCGGCTGGGCGTGGCGGACGCCCAGCGGATGCTGTCCGCGTACGTCACCACCGGCAGCCTGCCCCTCCTCGACCGCACCCCCGGCCCGGCCCGTCCGGCGGGTCCGGCCGGCCCGTCCGGGCCCGCCGGCCCTCCCGGGTACTCGCCGACCGAACGCGTCACCGCCCGGACCGGCCCCGCTGCCGAGCCGGGGAACCGCCGGGCGGGCCTGCGCGTCGGGCTGGTCGCCGCGCTCGTCGTGGTGGCCGTCATCGGCGCGGTCACCGCGACCTCACTGCTCTCGGACCGGTCCGGGGACAAGGGCCGCGCGGCCGGGCCGGGCAACCCCGCCTCCCCTTCCCCCGGCGTGACCACGTCCGCCCCGCAGTCCCCGACGGCCCCCACCCCGCCCACCGGCGCCGCGGGGGCCACCACCACGGCCACGACCACCGTGACCGCGCCGGCCCCGGCCCCGCCCGCGCAGCCGGCCCCGGGCAAGGCGGCGCCCGCCGGGTACCGCTTCGTCTCCGACCCGGAGGGCTTCGGGCTCGCCGTGCCGCAGGGCTTCCAGCGCACCACCGACGACCAGCGGGTCTTCTACGTCTCCCCGGACGGCGCGATCCGGATCGGCATCAAGGTGAAGCCGGCCGCGGGCGGGCCGCTCGCCGCGATGCGGCAGTCCGACGCGAACGGCCCGTCCAACAACCCGGGCTACCGCGACAACACGATCGTGCCCACCACGCACAACGGACTGCCCGCGGCGCTCTGGGAGTTCACCTGGAACGGCTTCACCACCGCCGAGGGGCCCCGGCACACCTTCGACCTGTGCTGGGACGAGAACGGCCGCATGTACGACGTCTGGGTCTCGGCCCCCCTCGGCCGTCTCACCCAGGCCAGGGGGAACTTCGACGCGGCCCTGGACTCCTTCGTCCCCGTCGGAGCCGGATAGGCGGCGGACGGCGGACGCCGGGCGACTCGCGCGGCTAGGAGTCCCCGTGCCCCGGGCGGGTGCCCAGCACCACCAGGCCTTCCGGGGCGGGCAGGCTGCCCGGGGCGAGCGGGCCCAGGGTCTGCGGCAGCGCGAGGCGCGGCCGCCCGTCCTCCGGGGGCGCGTCGAAGAGGTACGCCGCCCCCGACGAGGAGTCGCTGACCAGGTGCGGGCCGCCGGCCGACGCGGTGAAGCGGGTCAACGGGGTCCGGAAGAGCCGGCCCAGCTGGCGCAGCGTCTCCGGGGTGGCGGCGGCGGCCGGTGCGGCGGGCGCCGCGCCCGCCGGGACGTCCGGGGGGATGGCCCCGGACAGCAGCAGCGCCAGCAGCACCGGGACCGCCTTGCGGCGCAGGGCCTCGGTCGCGGAGCCCAGCCGGTGCGCGTGCGCGGCCGGCAGGGACAGGGCCAGGCTCCCGGCGGCGTCGCCCGTCGCGATCGGCACCGCCGAGCAGACGACCCCGGGGGAGTACTCGCGCAGGTCGAACACCGGGGCGCCCGGAGCCACCGCGTCCAGGGCGCTGAACAGGGCCCGGCTGTCGGTGATGGTCCGCGCGGTGAGCCGGGCCGGGCGGTGGCGGGCCACGTGGTCGGCCCGGCCGTCGTGGTCGAGCTGCGTCAGCAGGCACTTGCCGACCGCGCTGGCGTGCGCGGCCGCCCGGAAGTCCACCCACTCGCGCACCGGCGGAGCCCCCGGCCCGTCCGCCATCTGCGTGATCCGGACCTCGCCCTCCGCGTACCGGCTCAGGTACACGGCGGCGCCCGCGCTGTCGCGGGCCAGCGCCAGGGTGCGCTGGAGCTGCCCCGCCAGGCCGGCGCCGCCCGGGGCCGCGAGCCGGTCCAGGGCGGGGCCGGGCGCGTACACCCCGGGGGCGGGGCAGTACGCGTACTCCTCCTCGCGCAGCATCACCAGCAGCGGGCGCAGCTCCGCCCCGGCCAGCCCCGACTCCCGTGCGAGCCGGGCGGCCCGCACGCCGAGCGGGTGCCGCTCCAGGACGCGTACGGCGGCCAGCGCGCGCCGCGCCTGCGCCAGGGCCTCGCCGGTGTCGGACTGGACCACCGTCCCCCGCGCGGCCGACGTCAGCGCGGGGTGGCGCAGCGGGCCCGGGCCGGGGCGCGGCCGGGGCGCCGGCGCCGGGGGCGGCGGCAGGAACGCGGCCAGCACCGCGGGCAGCCCCGGCCTGGGCAGGGGTACCGGGCCCAGGTCGGGGTCGTCGCACTGGTCGACGTACCGCAGGACGGCCGCCTGGGCGCACAGCCGCACCTCGCGCAGCTCGCGGCGGCCGCTGGGGCGGAACCCGCGGCGGCCCAGCTCGCGTGCCCAGAGGCGGGCGTCGTGGTGCTCGCCGCGCCGGGAGTGGTCCAGGAAGAGGCAGTAGGCGGCCGGAGCGGTGCGCGGGCTGCCGGAGCCGGCGGCGAACTGCCACCAGAAGCGGGAACCCTCGCGCAGCCCGGCCAGGTACAGCAGGCAGCCGAAGACGACCGCGCCGGGCAGGTCGCTGTGCCGGCTCTCCAGGAAGGCTTCGAGGTCGGTCCCGGCGCGCGGGTCCCCGACCACGGCCAGGCAGGCGGCCTTCAGGTCGCGCCGGGCCCGCTCCGACTCCAGCGGGCGGTCCCGCGCCGGGTCGCTCCAGCCGAAGGGCCGGCGCCGGCTCCGGACCGGGGCGGTGGCGGGGACGCCCGGGGCGCGGGGCACGCGCAGCAGCCGGGCTTCGGCCGCGCCCAGGTCGTAGTGGGGGTAGCGGTCGCGCACGCCCGCGCGGTCCAGGAACTCCGCCAGGCTGCGCGGGGCCGCCGGGCGCCCGCCGCCGGGGTCGCCGCCGTCCGGGTCCTCGCCGGGCCTCATGATCCGGCGGACGTGTCGAGCAGCCGGGCGAGGCGCCGGTGGGCCTGGCCGAGCTGCGAGCGGACGGTGGCCTCGTCGACGCCCATCACGGCGGCGGCCTCGCCGGGGCTGCACTGGAGCCCGTAGCGCAGCAGTACGGTGTCCCGCTGCCGCTCGGCGAGGCGGGAGACCGCCGAGTAGAAGCGGATGGTGTCGGTCAGCACCTCGTACTGGTCGGCGTGCGCCTCCTTGAGGGCCGCCTCGAAGGCGCTGATGTCCATCGGCTCGGGGCGGCGCAGGCGCGGGTCGCGGCGCTGCTGCCAGTCGACGATCCGCTGCTTGAGCACGGTCCAGGCGTAGGCGTCGAGGCGGTCCATGTGGAGCATGCGCAGCCACTCGTTCATGATCGAGTCGAAGGTGGCGTCCACCGCGTCCTCGGCGGCCGCGTCGGACCCGAGCTGGAGGTACGCGAAGCGCATGTACGCGGGCCGCCGGTTCGCGTGGAAGGCCCAGTAAGACAGGCGCGCCGTCGGATCCCACTGACTCATGGGCGTCGGCTGCCGCCGTCGGCTGGGCAGTCCCACGGCCCCGCCGGACTCCTCCGGTCCGCCATCGTTCACCGTTCCCCACCTCATCCCCTGTGCGGGGTCCATGAGAGCAGCGCCTACGCCTTCCGAGGGGGCGGAGGAGCAACATGAGGGGATTAGGCGCGGGGGTGATCGGATGGTGACCGATGCCGATCACACGAGGTGCCGCGGAGCACGAACGCATATGCCGGGGCCCTCCGTCGTCCGGCGGGCGGTCCGGCGGGCGGACGCCGGTCGGGGCCCCGGCGGTGCGGCTGTAGCATGGGCCCATCGCGAGGGCCGTGACGGAGAGGTCACAGTCCTCGCTTTTGCGTTGCGTCCCCGCGCACCGCCGCCGGACCCCCGGACCCCCGGGAAAAGCCGACGCGTGGCGTTTCGCCGGTTCGATACGATGAACCGCGCGTTGTCACGCGTAGATCCGTACAAATGAAACGAATGGAGCATCCGAGGATGGCTCGACACCTGATCACCAGCGCGCTTCCCTACATCAACGGGATCAAGCACCTGGGCAACATGGTCGGGTCGATGCTTCCGGCGGATGTGTACTCCCGGTACCTCCGCCAGCGCGGCCACGACGTCCTGTACATCTGCGCCACCGACGAGCACGGCACCCCCGCCGAGCTCGCCGCCAAGGAGAACGGCCTCCCGGTCTCCGAGTTCTGCGCGCAGGCCCACGACGCCCAGAAGGCGGTCTACGACGGCTTCGAGCTGTCCTTCGACTACTTCGGCCGCAGCTCCTCCGCGCAGAACGTGGAGATCACCCAGCACTTCGCGCGGCAGCTCCAGGCCAACGGCTTCATCGAGGAGCGCGCGATCCGGCAGGTGTACTCGCCCGCCGACGGCCGCTTCCTGCCGGACCGCTACGTCGAGGGCACCTGCCCGCACTGCGGCTACGACAAGGCGCGCGGCGACCAGTGCGAGAACTGCACCCGCGTCCTGGACCCCACGGACCTGATCGAGCCCCGCTCGGCCATCTCCGGCTCCACCGAGCTGGAGGTCCGCGAGACCAAGCACCTCTTCCTGCTCCAGTCCAAGCTGCAGCACGAGGTCGAGGCCTGGGTCGCGCGGCACGAGGACGAGTGGCCGCAGCTGGCCTCCTCCATCGCCCGCAAGTGGCTGACCGAGGGCCTGCACGACCGCGCCATCACCCGCGACCTCGACTGGGGCGTCCCGGTCCCGGCCGACACCTGGCCCGAGCTGGCCGCCGAGGGCAAGGTCTTCTACGTCTGGTTCGACGCGCCGATCGAGTACATCGCCTCCACCAAGGAGTGGGCCGACGCCGACCCGGCGAACCGCGACTACAAGTCCTGGTGGTACGAGGCCGAAGACGTCCGCTACACCCAGTTCATGGCCAAGGACAACGTCCCGTTCCACACGGTGATGTTCCCGGCCACCGAGCTCGGCACCCGCGAGCCGTGGAAGATGGTCGACTACGTCAAGGCCTTCAACTGGCTGACGTACTACGGCGGCAAGTTCTCCACCTCGCAGAAGCGCGGCGTCTTCACCGACCAGGCGCTGGAGATCCTGCCCGCCGACTTCTGGCGCTACTTCCTCATCGCCAACGCCCCCGAGTCCGACGACTCGTCCTTCACGTGGGAGCACTTCGCGGCCACGGTCAACAAGGACCTCGGCGGCACCCTCGGCAACTTCGTCAACCGCGTACTGACCTTCTCCCGGAAGAAGTTCGGCGACGAGGTCCCCGCGGGCAGCCCGGCGGGCGAGGCGGAGGCCAGGCTCGGCGAGCAGATCGCCGAGCTGCTGGCCGAGTACGAGGGCCACATGGAGACCCTCCAGTACCGCAAGGCCGCCGCCGCGCTGCGCGCCCTGTGGTCGGCCGGCAACGCCTACCTGGACGAGAAGGCCCCGTGGCTGGAGGTCAAGACCGACCTCGACGCCGCGGCCCTCACCCTGCGCACCGCGATGAACCTCATCCACCTCTACTCGGTGGTCTCCGAGCCGTTCATCCCGGCCTCGGCGCGCGCCATGCGCTCCTCCTTCGAGCTGCCCGGCGACACCGCCGCCTGGGTCACCCCGGAGCAGGCCAAGGCGCTGGACGCCGTCCCGGCCGGGACGCCGTTCACCGTGCCGCCGGTGCTCTTCGCCCGGGTCACCGAGGAGGACCTGGAGTCCTACCGCGAGCGCTTCGGCGGCGACCCGGAGGCCTGAGCGCCCCGATGACCGCCCTGGAGGGGCGCGGCCCGCGCGGCCGCGCCCCTTCGGCGTACCCGGGGGTCTGCCGGGCCCCGGTGGTAGGCAAAACCCCACCATGACGACTCCACCTGGGCGTGCAGACCCGGCCGGGGGTGCGCGGCTGGAATGGGTCCATGACCCCTTCCCGTACGACCGCCCTGTGGACCGCCGGCTGGCTGCTCGCGGCCGCCTGGGCGCTGTCGTTCCCGCTGTTCTCCGCCCTGGCCCCGCACCGGCTGTGGGGCTGGTGCGCGGCCGCCGGATACCTCGCCGCCGCGGCCGCCACCGCCCTGGGCCGGCGCCGGGAGGCGCTCGCCGCGGCGCTGCTGGGAGCTGTCGCCGTACCGCTGCTGTACCTGGTGCTCACCGGACAGGGGCAGTCCGAGGTCGGCGTCATCGAACGGTCCGGGCGGCTCCTGCTGGAGACCGGAAGGCTTTACGTGGACCACCCCGCCGGGGTCGAGGAGTACACCCCCTACCTCCCCGGCATGGCCCTCCTGGGCATCCCGCGCGCCCTGCTCGGCGACGGCTCCGGCGACGGGCACCAGTGGGCGGTACGCCTGCTGGGCGACGCCCGGCTGTGGTGCGCGGCCGTGCTGTTCGGCGGGATGCGGGCGGGCCGCCGCCTGCTGGGCGCCGCCCCCTCCCCGCTGCTCCCGGCCCTGGTGGCCTCGCCGGTCGTGGCGCTCCCGCTCGCCGTGAGCGGGGTGGACCTGCCGCTGGCGGGGCTGTGCTGCCTGGCCCTCGCGGCGGCCGCCGCCGACCGCCCGGCGGCCTCCGGGGCGGCCCTGGCCGCGGCGTGCGCCCTCAAGTGGACGGCGCTGCCCGCGGTGGCGGTGGTGCTGGCCCTCCTCGCGGCGTGCCGGGGCCGGCGGGCGGCGCTGCGGTGCGCGCTGGTGACCCTGTCGGGGACGGCGGCCCTGGTGCTGCCGGGCCTGCTGCTCCAGCCGGGGGAGCTGTGGCGGCAGGTGTTCGCCTTCCCGACCGGGCGGGCCGAGGTGCCGACCCCGGCGAGCAGCCCGCTGCCCGGGCACCTGCTGGCGGAACTCGGGCCGTGGGGCTGGCACCTGACGGTGGGTCTGCTGGCGCTCGGGGGGCTGGGGGTGGCGGTGTCGCTGCTGGTGCGCCCGCCGCGCACGGTGGTGGCCGCGGCCGACCGGCTCGCACTCGGCCTGACCCTGGCCTTCCTGCTGGCCCCGGCGGGCCGCTTCGGCTACCTGGCGCTCCCGCTCCTGCTGGCGGCCTGGGCCCGCTCGGCGACCCCGGCCGGTCCGGCCGCCTCCCGCGTGGTGACGGGCTCCGGGGCGGCCCGGCCCGCTCAGCCGGCGGCCGCCGGGAGGGCGGTGGGGCCGTAGCGGGCGGTGGCGGCGCCCGTCGACAGGGCCCAGTAACGGTCCCCGAACGACCAGTGCCACCACTCCGTCGGGTAGTTGACCAGCCCGGCGGCCGTCAGCGCGCCGCACAGCACCTCCCGGTTGGCCCGGGCCGTGTCGCCGATGTCCGCCGCGGCCGTGTAGCAGGCGCCCCCGCTCTCCTCCGGACTGGCGTTGACCCGGGTGCCCAGGTCCAGCTCGTCCACGAGCGGCTCCCCGCACTCCACGACGGGGACGGCGGCGACCCTCGGGTCCGACATCAGGATGATCTCGTCCATCCCTGATCTTGCGTGGGTATCCCCTGCTTTGGCTGGGGAGGGAAACGCATCCTTGGCCCGGAGGCGCGGAGCGCCGGAGTTCGCTGCGTTGTCAGTGACGGCCAGTAGGGTGATCGCATCGGCCGTGACCTGGGAAATCCGGAGGAGGCGGGCCGCGTTGATCCGTGCGTACAAGTTCCTCATGCGGCCCACTGTGGGCCAGACGATCGCGCTCGGCGAGATGCTGCGTGATCACTGCTCGCTCTACAACGGTGCGTTGCAGGAACGCCGTGATGCCTTTCGGCATGTGTCGAAGACGAGCATCAAGTACGGGCAGCAGTCCGCGCAGCTCAAGGAGATCCGGGCGTTCGACCCGGAGCGGCACGGGCGTTGGTCGTTCTCCTCGCAGCAGGCGACCCTTCGCCGTCTCGACAAGGCGTTTGCCGCGTTCTTCCGCCGGGTCAAGGCCGGGGAGAAGCCGGGCTGTCCCCGGTTCCGGGGCGTCAGCTGGTTCGACACCGTGGACTTCCCGAAAGACGGTGACGGCTGCCGCTGGGATGCCACCCCGCACGACCCCGTGACCCGTGTCCGCCTCCAGGGCGTCGGGCACGTCAAAGTGCATCAGCACCGGCCCGTGGTCGGGAAGGTATCAAGACCGTTTCGGTCAAGCGTGAGGGCCGCAAGTGGTTCGTCGTGCTGACCGCAGAGCAGGACCAGCCTGAGCCGCTGCCCGCCACCGGGTCCGTGGTCGGCATCGACATGGGCATAGCCAACTTCCTTGCCGACTCCAACGGTGAGTTTGTTGCCAGCCCCCGTCACGGCCGGCGTGCTGCCGCGAAGCTCGAAGCCGCACAGCGCGCTCTTGCCCGCTTCCCACGAGTGTGCCGTGACAAGCGGACCAAGAACCACCAGCGGGCCGTGGAGAAGGTCGCCAAGCTGCACGGCAAGGTACGCCGTCAGCGCCTCGACCACGCCCACAAGACCGCGCTTGCCCTGGTCCGTGAACACGACTTCATCGCGCACGAAGATCTCAAGATCCGCAACATGGGCAAGGCCCCCGAACCGAAGCCCGACCCCGGGACACCGGGCAGCTTCCTGCCCAACGGGGCTGCTTCGAAGGCCGGGCTGAACCGCTCGATCGCCGATGCCGGATGGGGGGTGTTCCTGACGATCCTCGCCGCCAAGGCTGAAAGCGCCGGACGGGAAACGATCGCCGTGGACCCCCGAAACACCTCCCGGCGATGCCCCGAATGCGGGCACACCGCCAAGGAGAACCGGCCCACACAGGAGAAGTTCCACTGCGTCTCATGCGACCACCAGGCACACGCGGACACGGTGGGCGCAATCAACGTTCAACGGGCCGGGCTGGTCCTTCGCGAAGCCGCACCGGCATAGCGAGAAGCCCCCTCCTTTAGGAGGGGGAGGAGTCACGAGGTCATCCTCGCGCACGCCCCTGGGCGGGCGGGGCACGGGTTCAGGCCGGTTCCGTTCCGCGCAGGTGGGCCAGGACGGCCAGCACGCGCCGGTTGCCCTCCGTCGGGTCCAGGTCCAGCTTCGTGAAGATGCTGCTCGCGTGCTTGACGACGGAGGCCTCGGTGATGAACAGGCGGGCCGCCAGGGCCTGGTTGTTGAGGCCCTCCGCCATCAGCGCGAGCACCTCCCGCTCGCGCGGGGTCAGGCGGGCCAGCGGCTGGTTGGCCGGCCGCGGCGCGAGGAGGACGCGGACCACCTCCGGGTCGATGACCGTCTGCCCCTCGTGCACCCGGCGCAGTGCGTCGAGGAACTCCTCCACCTCCCCGACCCGGTCCTTGAGCAGGTAGCCCAGCCCGGCAGCCGAACCGCCGGTGAACAGCTGGGTCGCGTACGCCGTGGCCACGTACTGCGAGAGCACCAGGACCGGCAGGGACGGGTCCGCGGAGCGCAGTTCGAGGGCGGCCCGCAGCCCCTCGTCGCGCAGCCCGGGCGGCATCCGCACGTCCGTCACGACCACGTCGGGCCGTTCGGCGGCGACGGCCCGCAGCAGGGCGGGGGCGTCGCCGACGGAGGCGAGGACGCGGTGGCCGCCGAGGGTCAGCAGTTCCGTCAGTCCGGCCCGCAGCAGTACGGAGTCCTCGGCCAGGATCACCCGGAGCACGGGACCTCCACCCTCAGTTCGGTCGGCCCGCCCACCGGACTGGACACCGTCAGCCTGCCCTGCAACATCGCCACCCTGTCCGCGAGACCCGCCAGGCCCGCCCCCGCGCCGGGATCGGCCCCGCCGCGGCCGTCGTCGGTGATGGTGAGGGTGAGCCGGTCGCCCTCGACCCTACCGGCGACGCCGACCCGTGCGGCGCCGCTGTGCTTGGCCGCGTTGGCGAGGGCCTCGGCGACGGTGAAGTACGCGGTGACCTCGACCGGTTCGGGCAGCCGGGGCAGCTCCAGGTCCACCGTGACCGGCACGGGATGGCGCAGCGCCACCTCGGCCACCGCCGCGGCGAGCCCGTGGTCGGTGAGCACCTGCGGGTGGATCCCCCGTACGAGGTCCCGGAGTTGGGCGAGGGCGAGCTTCGCCTCCTCGCGGCCCCGGCTCACCAGCGCGGCCGCCTCCGCCGCCTCCGGGTGCCCGCGCAGCCGCAGTTCGGCGAGGCCCAGGGTCATGCTGAGGGCCACCAGCTGCTGCTGGGCGCCGTCGTGCAGGTCCCGCTCGATGCGCCGCCGTTCCGCTTCGAACGCCTCGACCAGCCGGACGCGCGAGCGGGTCAGCTCCAGCACCCGGTCGTCCTCCGCGCGCGGCCCGAGCAGCAGCCGGGCGCACTTGACCTGGGCCCCGGCGATCAGCGCGCCCGCGTACGCGGTCAGCACCAGCCCGGCCAGCCCCACGGCCGTACCGCCCAGCGCCTCCAGCGGGCCGGCCACCGCCTGGCCGGGCACCAGCATCACCGGTTCCGGCGCGAGCGCCCACACGATGACGGGGGAGGCCACCAGCATCAGGGAGAACGCCAGCAGCGACAGCACCCCGAAGCCGGCCGCCCCGAAGACCAGCCCGAGCAGCACGGCGTACCCGAACTCCCGCCGGGTGGCGCGCTCGCGCAGCCGCGTCCGCAGCCAGGCGGCGGGTCCGGCCCCGGCGAGCGAGGTGTGCGGGTCGGCCACCGGCTCCGGCTCCACCCACCGCAGCCGGCGCCGCTCCAGAGCCCCCAGCGGCACCGCCCCCGCCAGGGCCCCGGCCAGCAGCAGCAGCCCGACTCCGGCCACCGCGAGCAGCACCCCGAGCCCGAGGAGCAGCACCAGCGCGAGCAGCACCCCGTACCCGAGCGGAAACCCGCTCCCGAGGTACGCCCAGCACCGCCAGGGCCACCAGGACCCCAGGAACCCCAACGGCCGCCGCGCCGCCCGCCAGACGGCGACGGGCGGGGCGGCCGGGGCCGGCGGGACGGGCGGGACGGGTACGGAGGGTATGGACGCGGACATACCGACAGCCTAGGCGAGGTGCCCCCCGCGCTCACGGGCCGTCACATCGCCGCGCCCACCGCCAGGAAGCCGCAGATCAGCACGAACAGGATCGCCAGCAGCGGCCAGACGAAGCGGAGGTACTTGTCGTAGCCGACCTTGGCCAGGGCGACGCCGCCGATGGTGACGGCCGTCGTGGGGACCCAGAGGTTCATCCAGCCGCTGGCCGCCTGCCAGGCCGTCACCACCACCGCGCGGGAGACCCCGGCGAAGTCGGCGAGCGGGGCCAGGATCGGCATCGCGAGGGTGGCGTGGCCGGAGGTGGAGGGGATCAGGAAGGCCAGCGGGAGGTTGACGACGAAGACGATGACCGCGAAGAGGCTGGACGAGGTCCCCTTGACGACGCCCTCGATGGAGTGCAGGACGGTGTCGGTGATCTTCGAGTTGTTCATGATCACGGTGACGCCGCGCGCCAGCATGATGACCAGGGCGGGGGAGATGAAGTCGGCGGCGCCCTGGACGACCGTGGAGCTGAGCTTCGCCTCGCCCATCCGCGCCACCAGCCCCACGAGCACCGCGGCGCACAGGAACAGCGCGGACAGCTGGGGGAAGGACCAGTCCAGCTCCCACCCGTACGGGGTGGCGTCGGCCTTCCCGGTGAGGGCGCTTGACCAGGGCACCACCGAGAAGATCATGAAGGCGAAGACCAGGACGAGCAGCACCAGTACGACCTTGTGCAGCCGCGTCAGCTCCGGCTCCACATCGGCGTCGGCGGCCGCCTTCTGCGTCAGGTCGCCCGGCAGGAAGCCGCACAGGGACCGCTCCGGGTCCCGCTGGACGCGCCGCGCGTAGCGGACGACGTACAGGACGGTGACGGCGGTCAGCACCACCCACATCGCGCCGCGCAGCAGGATGCCGTCGCCGAGGGAGATGCCCGCGGCCGAAGAGGCCACGCCCGTGGCGAAGGGGTTCACGGTGGAGCACAGCACGCCGATGCCCGCGCCCAGGACCGCCGCCCCGACCGCGACGAGCCGGTCGTAGCCCAGCGCCAGCACCATGGGCACCAGCAGGCCGTAGAACCCGAGGGTCTCCTCCGCGAAGCCCTCGACCGTGCCGAGGACAGAGAAGACCACCATCACCGCGGCGATCAGCAGGGCCCCGCGGTCGCGCAGCCGGTGCGCGAGGAGGGCGATGCCCCGGTCCAGGGCTCCGGTGGCGAAGACGACGGTGATGAAGGCGCCGATGGCGAGCACGAAGAGGAAGACGCCCGCGCTGCCGTACAGCGCGCCGGTGAACCCCGGGCCCACCTCGCCGGTGGCGGTGTCCTGGATGCCGTACAGGCCGTTGACCGGGGCGAGGAAGAGGTCGTCCAGCCGGTCGGTGAGGCTCCGGTCGCCCTCGACGCGGTGGTAGGTGCCGGCGACGGGCGCACCGTTGCCACCCCGGTCGTAGAGTCCGGCCGGTACGAGGAAGGCCAGCAGCCAGACGGCCACCGTGACCAGGGCCAGGATGGTCAGGGCGCTGGGGAAGCGGAACCCCTTGGCGGGGGCGGGCGGCTCCGGCTCGGGCTGCGGCCCGGGCTCCGGCTGTCGCCGCGGCCCGGGCTCCGGATCCGGCTGCGGTCTCGCGGAAGCGGGCCGATCGTCTGCTGCCACGCGCCACCGTCCCTCTGCCGCCCGTTGCTCCGATCATCGGCCGGGCGGGCGGCGGGCGCCGTGGTGGGCTGGGCCGTGAGGGTGAGGGCCGGCTGCCCGCCGGCGGTCCCGGGGGTCCCGCGCCCGGTGCGAAGTGAGCCGTCGCACAAGGATCTTGACCTGTCCGGTGCGTGTCCGAAGGCGGGCCTTGATCGTTTCTTCAGGCGTAACCCTCATATCGGCTGCCGGATCGGGAGGACCGCGGTGACGGCTTGGCAGTACTTCGCCGGGGCGGGGCTGGTGGCCGCGCTCTGCCCGCTGCACGGCCATGTGGCGGTCGCGGGCGACGGCCACGGCCGCGGGGCCCGGGTCGACGTGTGCGTGCCCGGCGGGCCGCCGAAGCCGCCCGGGGTGCGGCCGCCCGTCATGCCGCCCCCGCCCGTGGCGCGGCCGGGGACCCCGTCGGCGCCGCCGCCCGTGCGGGTGACGGTGCCCGGCGCCGTCCGGCCCACGGTGCGCCACCCCGGCGACGCGCCGGGGCTGGCGGAGCGGCCCGCGCCCGGGGCGGCGGTGCCCGGCGGGCCGGGGCAGCCGCCGCAGGCCCCGCCGCCGGCGGACGCGCAGCCGGAGCCGGCCCCGGCCGACGCCCCCGCCCCGCCCGGGGCCGCGGCCGCCGTCGAGCGGGTGAGCAGGTTCCACGTACGCCCGTACCACTCGGCGGCCCTGGCGCGGCGCGGCCCGGACGGACTGAGCACCGTGATGCTGATGGTGGTCGTGACCACCCCGGCCGTGCTGGCCGCCGCCGCGCTGCGCCCCCGCTCCAAGAGCCGGAGCTGACGCCCCCGGGCGCCCCTCACGCATCCACGCATCCACGCACCCACGAACGGGAGATCCCTCGTGTCCGAATGGCTGGTCCTGGCCGTCGCCATGGCGCTCGTCTGCGCCCTCGTCCTCGCCATGACCGTGGTCCGGCACCGCCGGGTCGCGGACGACGAGGACACCAGCGAAACCCCCGACGTCATCGAGTACATGACGATGATGGTCGGCGTGGTCTACGCGATCGTCCTGGGCCTGGCCATCGCGGGCGTCTGGGAGGCGCGCGGCGCGGCCGAGGACAGCGTGCGCCGCGAGGCCCAGTCGCTGTACGAGGTCACCCAACGGGCCGACGTCTACCCCGGGCCCGTCCGCGACCGGATCCGCGGCGAGGTGGACGCGTACGTCGCCCACACCGTCAGCGTGGACTGGCCGCGGCTGGTATCCGGGCAGGACGCCTCCGCCGAGGGTGCGCAGCTCCTCGGCAAGCTGCGTACCGACGTCACCCACCAGAGCCCCGCCAACGAGCTCCAGGCGCAGGCCTACCAGCCGCTGCTCGACCACATCGCGGCCGCGGACGACGCCCGGCACTCGCGCACGCAGAGCGACGAGTCCACCCTGCCGAGCGTGGTCTGGATCGGGCTGGTGGTCGGCGGCCTCGTCACCATCGGGCTGATCTTCACCCTGCAGATCCGGCGCTCGGGGCGCGAGCTGCTGCTGGCCGGGCTGTTCAGCGCGCTGATCGTGTTCCTGCTGTTCATGGTGTGGAGCTTCGACGCCCCCTACGGGCGGGACGGGACCGACTCCGCCGGGCCCTTCCAGGACCTGTTCCCGGCCCTGTCGGTGACGGCCTCCCGCTGAGCGCCCGCGCCGGGCTCCGTGCGGCGGCCGCTCCCGGGCCCCGCGCGGCGGCCGGCTCCCCGGGGCGGCTCAGCCTCCCGCCGGGGCCCCCTGCCGCCGTACGGCGGCCACGAGCGGCGAGTGCCGCAGGGCGTGCGAGATCCGGACGAGGTCGCGCGGCCCGTCGGCCAGCAGCGCCACCCGCTCCTCGTCGCCGCCGTCGGCCCCCTCGGGGGCGGCGGCGGTGGCCCGTACGGCGGCCACCACCATCGCCGCGTCCGCGACGGCGCGGGCCGTCTCCTCGTCCGCCCCGGCCGCCCGGGCCCGTTCGTAGGCGGTGTCGCGGTGGTGGCGGTCGAAGGCCGGGCCCAGGCGCAGGAAGCCGTCGTGGATGTCGGACTCCCGCTGGATCACCCGGATCGCGGCCGGGGACCACCAGGACATCCGCACGCAGGGCGTGCCGAGGGGCACGGTGCTCTGCACCTCGTGCCACAGCGCGCCGAGGTGGCGGTAGGTGCTCCAGGTGCGCCAGCTGTCGGACACGCGCTGGCACACCAGCGGCAGTACGAAGCCCACGGAGCTGACGAGGGCGGCGAAGGCGGCCAGCGGCGGGGCGAGGTAGGTGCTGAGGTAGTCCAGGTCGTGGCCCAGCCAGCGGGCGGCGACGGCGGACATCTTGGAGGCGTCGTAGGCGAGGCTGATGGTGTACCCGGCGACGATGATCACCAGTCCGGCCCGGAGCCAGCCGCGGACCCGCAGGGACCAGCGCCAGCACATCGACACCATCATCAGCACCGCGGCGTTGTGCGCCAGCAGGTAGGCCGTGATCATCAGCCGGATGTAGGGCGTGTTCGCGTAGTAGGTGTCGAAGTCCCGCAGCCGCTCGACGGGGGCGTCACCGAGGGCGAAGAGGACGACGATGGCCGCGATGACCACGGAGTAGCCCGCGATCCAGCGCTGCGAGGTGCGCCGGATCTCCTCCGCCGGGCCGCCGCGCCAGTTGAACATCAGGACGAGGCAGGAGGCGCTGAAGGCGGTCATCAGGCAGTAGACGAGCGGGGCGGAGACGTTGGGGACGCCGGTCCAGCGGTTGACGGCGGCGATGGTGGGCGGGGCGGCGAAGGTGAACACCGAGCCGCCGAGGAGGAGCAGGACGAAGACGGACCGCAGGAGCGGATCGCGCCCGTTGGCGCGCAGCGCCGGCAGCTTGCACACGAGGGCCACTGCCATCGCGGCAGCCGGGATGTAGTAGTCCGGTCCGCTCAACGGTCGTTCCTGCGCCCCCGGTAGCCGAGCGAGGTCTCGATCCGGCCGGCCAGCTCGTCCCGCTGGGCCGGTGGCCGGTGGCCCGCCGAACCGGCCAGCCAGGTGCGGCAGCGGCTGCCCAGCAGGAGGCCGAAGCTCTCGGCCTCCGTCTCCTCCTGGACGTCGGCCCGGGTGCGGGCGGCGACGCTGCGGACCGTCTCGCCGAGGTCGGCGGCGTCGGTCAGCAGGCGGGCGGCCACGGCGGCCCCGTCGACGTGGTGGCTGCAGTGGCCGGCCTTCATGTGCCACAGCTCGTGGCCGAGGATCACGAGCTGGTGGTCGGGCGCGGTGCGCTCCTCGATGACCACCAGGTCCCGGTCCGCCATGTCGAGCCAGAGGCCGCTCGCGGTCCCCTGCGGGAACGCGGCCATCCGGAACTCCACCGGGCGGCCGCGGTGCCTGCTCATGCCCTCGCAGAGGGCGGCGTAGAGGTCCAGTGGTTCCACGGGGGCGGCCAGCTTGATGCCGGACACCAGCTCCGCGCACAACCGCCGCTGCGCTCTGCCTATGCTCACCGTTCTCCCCGTCGGCGCGGATCCGGATCAGGACTCAAGGATCAGATCCAGACTTTCGACTGGGTCATGATTCGTTCGGTTTGACGCTTTCGAGAAGCATGTCCAGCCATTCGGTCACCTTGTCCCGGTGCTTGTCGCTGGGCAGTTGGGCGGCGCGCCAGGCGATGCCCCGTACGCCGTGGTTCTGCAGGAGTCTTGCCAGCGGATCGCCCGCCGAAGCCGCCTCCGCCGGTACGGTCTGCCGCTCGCGCCCGGCGAAGTCCTGGAGCAGCTGCTGCTCGGTGCGCTGGAGGGCGTCCGTGAGGGCGTCGGCGTCATGGGCGGTGAGGAAGCCCGCGTGTACGCCGAAGAACCGCTGGATGGCGTCGCAGTGCTCCATCGTGGGCCGCCGGTCGCCGTTGATCAGGGCGCCGGCCTGCTGCCGGGACATGCCGGCGCCGTCGGCGATCTCCTGCTGCGTGTAGCGGCGCCCGTTGGGTTTGACCCGGGTCCGCCTGAGCAGGTCCAGGCGCTGGAGGAAACGCGCCTGCAGATCGGGCTCGCCCGCCCGCCGGCCGTCGAGCAGGGTCCTGATCACATCGGTGGGAACCCCGGAGGCCTCGGAGAGCCGGCGGAGGTCGAAGACCTGGTTCGGGTCGCGGCCCATTTTGTTCGCCAGTTCGGCGACCCGCGTGACGGTCGCTGCCAGGGGCGCGTTGGCCACCGCGACGGGAGCCGGGAAGCCGTCTGTCACCAGTGGTTCTCCTAGATCGCGCGAGGTCAGTGGGCACGTGGTCGGCCTTGAGGAATCTATCCGGTTTGTTTTGGGAGAGCCAGAACTTGCCACAGCTGTGGCGGGAATGAGCTGTCGCTCGGCTGGAATTGCCACAATAGTTGACACTCGAATGAAGTCGGTAGCAGGATCGCCACACGGAAATGAAGATCCAGACCGTTGAGGAGGGGGAGCTCTCGGTGCCACATCTCGCAGCGGTGGGCCCGTCTGATGGCCTCGTCCGAGCCGGTGAGGAGCGCCTGGCGGGCGAGGAGCCCCGCGGTGCAGTGCGGACGGAGCGGCGCAAGGAGATTTTGCGCCAGCGCCGCGAAGAACTGGGCCTGAGCCAGGAGGACGTCGCGTCGCGGTTGCGCATCAGCGTGCGCGCGTACGGAAACTGGGAACGCGGGCTCGTCAAGGAGTGGACGGACCGCAAACTCCTCGCCCTGGCCGAGGCCTTGGAGATGAGCGAGCGGCAGTGCTTCTGGCTGTTCCGGGTCATGGTCGACCGGGACCCGCCGCCCACCTGGCGCGCGGCCGAGGAGAACCGGCTGCCCCAGGACCCGGCCCAGCGCGACTACCTGGTCGACTACGCGGCCCTCATGGAGGCCGTGCCCTACCCGAGCTTCCTGGTGGACCACCGCTGGGACGTGGCCCTCACCAACTCGGCCTTCGACCGGCTGTTCCAGTCGGTCCGCCCCCACCCGACGGCCCTGCCGGACGACAACTTCCTGCGCTTCGTGCTGTTCCACCCGGACGCCGCGGCCGTGCTGGAGGACCACGAACCGGCCTGGTGCGTGCCGCTGCTGGCCCGCTTCGCGACCGCCCTGGCCGAGGCCCCGGAGGACGAGGGGCTGCGGAGCATCCGTCAGGAGGTGGCCCGGGACCCGTTCATGGAGGCCGCCTACCGCTACGGGGTCCCGCACTGGCTGACCACCCACGGGGAGGCCGCCGCCGAACTGGACGGCGCGGTGCGGACGGTGCGCCATCCCGACCCCGGCTGGGGTCTGGTGCGGTGCCGGATGGTGGCGGAATCCAGCCGAATGCTGGAGGGCATGGGCCTCACCCGGATCACCCTCGTGCTCTCGGCCCCGCAGGGCCTGCCGGCCGGTCCGGTGCGCGGCGGAGCGGGCTTCCAGCAGCAGCAGGGCGCGCGTCTGCGGGCCGTGCCGCCGCTGGGGGAGTGACGCCGCGGGGGAGACTGGTCCCCTGAAGCACGCGCCACGGCCCGTGCCGGGGCGGGGTCGGCGGCAGGGTGCCGTACCGACTGCCTGGTTCGGTGCCCGCGGATGCCACGATCCGCGACACCGCGCGGATGCCACGGATCGCGGCACTCCGGCGGTGTCGCCGGAGCCGTGGCTTCGACCGTGCCCGGGGCAGCCCCGGGCCGTGGCCGCGGCCACGACGGCGGAAGGGCGGAAATGGGCATGCGGTTGACCATCCTCGGCGGGGGCGGATTCCGCGTCCCGCTCGTCTACGGGGCCCTGCTGGCGGACCGCGCCGAGGGCCGGGTGTCCCAGGTGACCCTCTACGACGAGGATCCCGCCCGGCTCACCGCCATGGCCCGGGTCCTCGCGGACCAGGCCGCGGCCTCCGGGGCGGCGGACGCCCCGGCCGTCACCGCCACCGGGGACCTCGGCGAGGCCCTGCGCGGAGCCGACTTCGTCTTCTCCGCCATCCGCGTCGGCGGCCTGGAGGGGCGCGCCACGGACGAGCGGGTCGCGCTGGCCGAAGGGGTGCTCGGCCAGGAGACCGTGGGCGCGGGCGGGATCGCGTACGGCCTGCGAACGGTGCCGGTGGCCCGGGAGATCGCGCGCCGGATCGCCCGCAGCGCCCCGGACGCCTGGGTCATCAACTTCACCAACCCCGCCGGTGTGGTCACCGAGGCCATGGCCGAGGAACTGGGTGACCGCGTCATCGGCATCTGCGATTCGCCCGTCGGGCTCGGCCGCCGGATCGCCCGGCTGCTCGGGGCCCGGCCCGGCGAGGCCTGGATCGACTACGTCGGCCTCAACCACCTGGGCTGGGTGCGGGGCCTGCGGATCGGCGGGCGCGACGAACTGCCCCGGCTGCTGGCCGACCCCGAGGCCCTGGAGTCCTTCGAGGAGGGGCGCCTCTTCGGCGCCGACTGGCTGCGCTCGCTCGGCGCGATCCCCAACGAGTACCTGCACTACTACTACTTCAACCGCGACACGGTACGCGCCTACCAGGAGGCGAAGCAGACCCGCGGCGCCTTCCTGCGCGACCAGCAGCGCGGTTTCTACGCCGAGGCCGGCCGCCCGGGACAGTCCGCCGGGGCGGCGCTCGCCGCCTGGGACCGGACCCGGGCCGAGCGCGAGGCCACGTACATGTCGGAGAACCGCGAGGTGGCGGGCGTCGGGGAGCGCGAGGAGAGCGACCTGGAGTCCGGCGGCTACGAGAAGGTCGCCCTCGCCCTGATGCGGGCCATCGCCCGCGACGAGCGCGCCACGCTGATCCTCAACGTCCGCAACGGCGCCACCCTGTCCGTGCTGGACCCGGAGGCGGTCGTCGAGGTGCCCTGCCTGGTCGACGCGAACGGCGCCCACCCGGTGTCGGTGGCACCGCTGCCGCTGCACGCGGTGGGGCTGGTCACCTCCGTGAAGGCGGCCGAGCGGGCGGTGCTGGCCGCCGCCGCGAGCGGCTCCCGCGCCGACGCGGTGAAGGCCTTCGCGCTGCACCCGCTGGTGGACTCGGTGACGGTGGCCCGGCGGCTGCTGGACGGGTACGCGGCGGAGCACCCGGGCCTGGCCCACCTGCGCTGACGCCCCCGCCGGAGCCCGGTCCGGGATCTCACCCGTACGGCGGCTTGCGGCATGCGCCGCGGTGGGGGCGCTGTGAGCATGCGAGATGTGACCACTGCCCCCGCCGTCGCCGCGGCGCCCCCCGTGCTGGACCGGCGGCGGCGCAACGTCGTCTTCGGCACGATCATGCTGGGCGTGCTGCTGGCCGCGCTCGACCAGACGATCGTGGGCACCGCCCTGCCCACCATCG
The DNA here is from genome assembly GCF_050275515.1 of Streptomyces sp. NPDC004126. Classification (NCBI taxonomy): domain Bacteria; kingdom Bacillati; phylum Actinomycetota; class Actinomycetes; order Kitasatosporales; family Streptomycetaceae; genus Streptomyces; species Streptomyces sp. NPDC004126. The sequence continues at coordinate 27,161 of NZ_JBNNPF010000063.1, forward strand.
TCGCGGACCTCGGCGGCGCGGCCCACATGGCCTGGGTGGTGACCGCGTACCTGCTCGCCGAAACCGTCGCGACCGTCCTCGTCGGCAAGTTCGGCGACCTCTTCGGCCGGAAGATCATCTTTCAGATCTCCGCCGTCGTCTTCATCACCGGCTCGTTCCTGTGCGGCCTCGCCTCCAACATGACCCTGCTCATCCTGTGGCGGGGCCTCCAGGGCATCGGCGCCGGCGGCCTGATGGTCACCTCCATGGCGCTCATCGCCGACGTCGTCCCGCTGCGCGAACGCGGCAAGTACCAGGGCGCCATCGGCGCCGTCTTCGGCGTCGCCACCGTCATCGGACCGCTGCTGGGCGGCCTCTTCACCGACCACCTCAGCTGGCGCTGGGCCTTCTACGTCAACGTCCCCGTCGCCGTCCTCGTCGTCGTGGCCGCCGCCCGCACCATCCCCTCCGTACGCGTCGCCGGCCGGCCCGTCATCGACTACCTGGGCATCGCCCTCGTCGCCGTCGGGTCCAGTGCCCTGATCCTGGCCACCAGCTGGGGCGGCAACGAGTACGCCTGGAGCTCGCCGACGATCATCGGCCTGTTCGCGGGCGGCGCGCTGGCCCTCGCCCTGTTCTGCCTGGCCGAGACCCGGGCGGCCGAACCGATGCTGCCCATGCGGCTCTTCCGCAACCCGGTCTTCACGGTCTGCTCCGTCCTCAGCTTCGTCGTCGGCTTCGCCATGCTCGGCGCGATGACGTTCCTGCCGACCTACCTGCAGTACGTGGACGGGGACTCCGCCACCCTGTCCGGCGTACGGACCCTCCCGCTGGTCATCGGCCTGCTCATCGCGTCCGTCTACAGCGGCAACGCCACCTCCAAGACCGGCCGGTACCGGATCTACCCGATCGTGGGCTGCGCGGTGATGGGCGCGGGCCTCTACCTGCTGTCCACGATGGGACGCGGCACCGGCGCCTGGCTGGAGTCCGTGTACATGTTCGTGCTCGGCGCCGGCATCGGCCTGTGCATGCAGGTGCTCACCATCGCCGTGCAGAACACCGTGGACTACGCCGACCTCGGCACGGCGACCTCCGGAGTCACCTTCTTCCGTACGCTCGGCAGCGCCTTCGGGACCGCCGTCTTCGGCACGATCTACGCCAACAGCCTGGAGCCCGCCCTGAAGGCCGGGGTCGCCGAGGCGGCCCGCGCCACCGGCACCGACCCGGCCCGCATCGGGGCCGCCGCGCAGAGCCCGCAGGGCGTGCACGGGCTCGACCCGGCCGCGGCGGGCCCGGTCATCGACGCGTACGCCGACGCCCTGCACACCGTGTTCCTGTGGACGGTGCCGGTGGCCGCCGTGGGCTTCGTCGTCGCGCTGTTCCTCAAGCAGGTCCGGCTGCGCGACAGCGCCCGGGCGGGCTCGACCGACATCGGCGACGGTTTCGGCTCCCCGGCCACGGCCTCGGGGGACTCTGCCAAGCTGCTGGAGCTGGCGGTCGGCAAACTCGTGCGGAACATGGGGCCCGACACGGCGCGGGCCATCGTCAACGCCTCCGACACGCGCCTCGACATGGCGGGGGCGTGGGCCGTGATGCAGGTGGACCTGATGACCCGGACCGTGGGGCACGCCGGCCTCGGGCTGATCGCGTCGCGGCTGTCGCTGCCGCCGGAGGTGCTGCTGCCGGTGTTCGACCGGATGGTCGAGGAGGGCTTCCTGACCCGGCAGAACGGCTTCTTCGCCCACACCCGGGCGGGCGAGCGCGAAGCCGCCGTGATCTCCCGGGCCTGGGCGGACTGGCTGGGCGACCGGCTGGAGCAGGACCGCGGCCGCCCGCGCAGCGAGGAGCTGCGGGCGGCGGCGGACGCCATCGCCAAGCGGCTGCTGGCCGAGGACCTGGGTGAGGGCAACTTCGCCCCCCGGCGCACCGCTTAGGCCGTGTCCCCGGCTCCGGCGGGGTAGTCGTGCGAGGGGACGGGCGGCAGGGCCGTGAGGCCGGGGCGCCAGACGCGCAGTACGGCCGCCGACGGCGGGTACAGGGCGCCGGGGATCTCCTCCGGGGCGAACCACTGCCAGCGGGCGATCTTGTGCGGTTCGGTGACGGCCGGGGTGCCCTCGGCCGAACGGGTGAGGGCGGCCACCGTCAGGCGGGTCGGCGGCTCGGGGGCCGCGGACAGCTGGACGGCGAGCAGCTCGACGTCCCCGGGGTCGGCCCGCAGGGAGGTCTCCTCCGCCAGCTCCCGGGCGGCGGTCTCCTCGAAGCGCTCCCCGGGGTCGACCTTGCCGCCGGGCAGCTCCCAGTTCCCGTCGTGGGCCTGGCCGAGCAGGACCCGGCCGTCGGGGCCGACGACGATCAGTCCGACGCCGACGGTCGCGTGGATCCCGGCGGCGGCGCGGGCGGGCATGGAGCCTCCGGGGCGGGATCCGGCGCCGGGGGTGTTCTCGTGTTCGCTGGCCATGCGGCCATTTTCGCCGGTGGGGCGGCCCGCCTCCCCGCCGGACCCCTCGGACGGATGTACGAGTTTCGGCCGGGGTCCGTACGTGCAGGCTCTGGGCGGTCAGATCGTCGTACGGGACGCCGGTTCGGGGGTAGCCATGGCACATCTGCTGGTCATCGGCGGAGGGATCGCCGGGCTCGCGACCGCCCTCCTCGCGGCCCGCCGGGGGCACACCGCCGAGGTCTTCGAACGCGACACCCGCGCCCCGGGCACCGCCCTCGACCGGGACTTCTTCGGCTGGCACCGCCCGGGCGTACCGCAGGCGGCGCAGCCGCACGTCCTGCTCGGCGCCGCCCGCCGGCTGCTGCGCGCCGAACTGCCCGACGTGCATGCCGAGATGATCCGGCTCGGCGCCCGGGAGCGGCACGAGCTGGACTGGTTCGAGGTACGGCCTCCCGCGCGCCCGGGGGACGAGGACCTGGTCATGGTCCAGGCCCGCCGGATCGTGCTGGAGAGCGCGCTGGCCACCGCCGTACGGGCGGAGCCGGGCGTGGTGGTTCGGTACGGGGAGCCCGTCGTCGGCCTGACGCGGGCCGAGGGGGCCGACGGGGGCGAGGGCGGCGACGGGGCCGGGGAGGTGCCGTGGGTCCGGGTCACCGGGGTGACCACCCCGGGCGGCGCGTACCGGGGCGACCTCGTGGTGGACGCGGCCGGCCGGCGCGGCGGCTCCGCCGGCCTGGCGGCCGCCGCCGGCTGCCGTCCGGCCCCCGTCGAGCGGCACCGCACCGGCCTGGCGTACTTCTGCCGCTGGTACCGGCTGCCCGACGGGACGGACGAGGGTCCGCGCAAGCCGTGGACGGTGACCGGCGGCGCCTTCGCGGGCTGCGCCGTCTTCCCGTCCGACAACCGGGTCTTCGCCGTCACGGTGTTCGCGCACACCGGGGACCCCACCCGCGCCGCCCTGCGGGACCCGGCCGTGTTCGAGGCCGCCGCGCGGGCCTTCCCGCCCGGCGCCGCCTGGCTCGGGCTGGGCGCCGAGCCGCTGTCGGGGGTGCTGGCGACCGCGGGCCTGGACAACCGTTGGAGCCCGCTGGCCGACGGGCGGGGCCCGGTGGCGACCGGGATGGTGCCGGTCGGCGACGCGCTCACCCACACCAACCCGACCCTGGGCCAGGGGACCTCGCTCGCGCTGTGGGCCGCCGACCGGGTGGCCCGGACGGCCCACCGGGACCCGGGCTCCTTCGGCTTCGCCGCCGCGTACCACGGCTGGGCGCTGCGCACCCTGAAGCCCTGGTTCGACCTCCAGGTCGGGGCCGACGCGGCGGTCGGGGAGCGGCTCGCGGCGCGGGCCGGTTCCGGGGGCGGCGTGGCGGGCCGGGCGCGGGAGGCGGCCGCGCTGTTCGAGTGCGCGCTGGAGGACCCCGAGGTGATGCGGGCCCGGGCCAGGGTCCGGCACCTGGCCGAGCCGCCCGAACGCGCCTACGCGGACCCCGGGGTCCGGGCGCGGGTGGCGCGCTGGCTCGCGGCCCGGCCGGACTGGACGCCGAACGCGGTGGGCCCGGACCGGGCCGAATGGGAGCGGCTCACCGGCGCCGGGAGCGGCCCGGGTCAGATCCTGTTCGGGTCGTTGGGCAGCAGCTTGAAGGACACCGGCAGGTAGCTCGTGTCCTCGGGAAGCCCCCGCGCCCTCAGGAGGTCCTGCACGACCTGGCGGTACACGCCGAGGGTGGTCGTGCCCTCGTACGGGGTGACGGATCCCGCCGCCCCGTATTCGCTCCAGTGGGTCTCACGCTGGACCTTGACGGTCACCGCGTAGAAGTGGCTGCCCTCGTCGTTCATCTCTTCCCCCGAGAGTTTCGGGCCGCTCCGTCCGGAGCCGGGCCGTTTTCCCGAAGGTACAGGAGCGGGCCGACACCGCTGCTCAGCCCGTGCCGCCCAGCACCTCGGCCAGGTCGTAGCCGACGACCTCATCCAGCTGGGCGTACGTACAGCTCTCCGGCGTCCGGTCGGGGCGCCAGCGCGCGAACTGGGCGGTGTGGCGGAAGCGGTCGCCCTCCATGTGGTCGTAGCGCACCTCGCAGACCCGCTCGGGGCGCAGCGGCACCCAGGACAGGTCCTTCTTCCCCGTCCATCGGCTCTGCGCGCCCGGCAGCCGGGCGGTCTCGTGGGCCGCCTCCTCGGCCCAGGCCGCCCAGGGATGGCCGGCCGGGTCCGGCATGCGCAGGGGTTCGAGCTCCTCGACGAGCTCGGCCCGGCGCTTCATCGGGAAGGCGGCGCAGACGCCCACGTGCTGGAGGGCGCCGCGGTCGTCGTACAGGCCGAGCAGCAGCGATCCGATGATCGGACCGCTCTTGTGGAAACGGAAACCGGCGACGACGACATCGGCCGTACGCTCGTGCTTGATCTTGAACATGAGGCGGGCGTCGGGCCGGTAGGGGAGATCGAGGGGTTTCGCGACGACCCCGTCGAGCCCGGCGCCCTCGAACCGCTCGAACCACTCCCGCGCGAGCGCGGGATCGGTGGTGGCGGGCGCGAGGTGGACGGGGGGCCGGGCCGTGGAGAGTACGTGGACGAGGGCGCTGCGGCGCTCGCCGAGCGGAGTGTCGAGGAGGGACTCGTCGCCGAGCGCGAGCAGGTCGAAGGCGACGAAGCTGGCCGGCGTCGTCCCGGCGAGCAGCTTCACCCGGGAGGCCGCGGGGTGGATCCGCTCGCTGAGCCGGTCGAAGTCGAGGCGCCCGCCGTGCACGACGACGATCTCCCCGTCGACCACGCAGCGGTCCGGCAGATTCTCCTTCAGCGCGGCCACCAGCTCCGGGAAGTACCTGGTCAGGCTCTTGCCGGTACGGCTGCCGACCTCCACCTCGGCCCCGTCGCGGTGCACGATCGCCCGGAAGCCGTCCCACTTGGCCTCATACTGCATGCCCGGCGGGATCCTGCTCACCGACTTGGCGAGCATCGGCTTCACGGGCGGCATCACCGGCAGGTCCATGCCCTCGATTCTGCGGTGGTGCGTCCGGGCCCGCTCGGTGTGCGAGTCCGCCCGCACCCGCCTACCGTGGCGCCCATGGGCGGTAGCGCGGGTGGTGCGATCGAGCTCGACGCGGGCGGGCGGGCGGTACGCCTGTCCAGCCCGGACAAGGTCTACTTCCCGGAGCGCGGCCTCACCAAGCGGGACGTCGCCGAGTACTACCTGGCCGTCGCCGACGGGATCACCCGCGCCCTGCGCGACCGCCCCACCACCCTGGAGCGGTACCCGGACGGGGTGGAGGGGGAGTCCTTCTTCCAGAAGCGCGCCCCGAAGAACCTGCCCGACTGGATCCCCACCGCGCACATCGCCTTCCCCAGCGGCCGCACGGCCGACGAGATCTGCCCGACCGAGCCGGCCGCCGTCCTGTGGGCCGCCAACCTGGGCTGCCTGACCTTCCACCCCTGGCCGGTGCGCCGCGAGGACACCGACCGGCCGGACGAACTGCGCATCGACCTCGACCCGCAGCCCGGCACCGACTACCACCACGCGGTGGCGGCGGCGCACGAACTGCGGGCGCTCCTGGACGAGCTGGGGCTGCGCGGCTGGCCCAAGACCTCGGGCGGCCGCGGCCTGCACGTCTTCGTCCCGATCGCCCCGCGCTGGACCTTCACCGAGGTCCGCCGCTGCGCCATCGCCCTGGGCCGGGAGCTGGAGCGCCGCATGCCGGGCAAGGTCACCACGGCCTGGTGGAAGGAGGAACGCGGCGAGCGGATCTTCGTCGACTACAACCAGACGGCGCGCGACCGGACCATCGCCTCGGCCTACTCCGTCCGCCCCCGCCCGCACGCCCCGGTCTCGGCGCCGCTGCGCTGGGACGAGGTGGACGACGCGGAACCGCGCGACTTCGACATCGTGACGATGCCGGCGCGCTTCGCCGAACTGGGCGACCTGCACGCCGACATGGACGACCACGCCTTCAGCCTGGAACCCGTCCTGGAACTCGCGGCCCGCGACGAGCACGAACACGGCCTGGGCGACATGCCGTACCCGCCGGACTACCCGAAGATGCCGGGCGAACCGAAACGCGTCCAGCCGAGCCGCGCCAAACACGACGACTGACGGCCGGCCCGGTTTCCGGGGCCCGCAGCGCGGGAAACTCCTCGGCCCGGCAGGGGCGCAGGCACCTAGCCTGGCGGTATGGTCGCCGCTCCCGCCCCGCTGCCGCTGCTCTTCCTCGACGTGGACGGCCCGCTGATCCCCTTCGGCGGAACCGGCTACCCCCCGGCCGCCGGGCCCGGCAATCCCCTGCTCGCCAGGGTCGACCCCGCTCTCGGGCCCCGGCTGCTGGCCCTGCCGTGCGAGCTGGTGTGGGCGACGACCTGGGAGGACGAGGCCAACGAGACGCTCTCCCCGCGCCTGGGTCTGCCGCGCCTGCCGGTGGTGGAGTGGCCGGAGCCCTCCGACGCCGAGGGCCGGGACGGGCTGCACTGGAAGACCCGCACCCTCCTGGAACGGGCCGGCGGGCGGCCGTTCGTCTGGGCCGACGACGAGATCACCCCCGCCGACCGGGCCTGGGCCGCCGCCCACCACCCCGCCCCCGCGCTCCTGCACCGAGTCGACCCCCGGACGGGACTGACGGACGCGGACTTCGCCGTGATGGGCCGCTGGCTGGGCCTGAGCGGTGCGGGCGGCTAGTCGGTGTCCGTCGCCGCGAGGACCGCCAGGCGGCGGCGGTCCGGGGAGAGGGCCGCGATGGCGAAGTCGGCGCCGACCTCGTTGAAGAACCAGCCGGAGTCGGCCTCGAAGCGGAACCAGGTGGTCTCGCGGGCCCGGCGCTCCACCTCCTCGGCGTCGGCGCCGGCCGGGGCCCCGCTGAGGGCGGCCATCGAGCGCCACGCCCACATCCGCCCCCAGGCTCCGCCCACGCCCCCCGCGCACACCCCGCCCATCGACGCGGAGGCGAAGAGCAGCTGCCAGACGTCGTCCAGCGGCCTGAGCGCGACCTCGAAGCGGGCCGAGGCCCCGACGTCGGTGCAGGGCATGGGCAGGGCCGGCAGCAGGGCGGGCACCCGCTCGGGTGCGAGGGCCTCGTCCAGCGGGAACACCCAGGCGTCGCAGTGCCCCCAGTCGCCGCTGTGCGGGGCGCTGAGGATGGCCTCGTGCTCCTCGGCGGTGACCGAGTTCAGCAGGGCGGACCGCTCGGTGCTGCGCGGGACCGGCGGGTCGACGCGTCCCTCGGCGGGCATGGCCGTCGAGGATCCGCCGGTACCGCCGCCCAGCGAGCGGACCGGGAACCGGGCGCCCGCCTCGAAGTCGCGCCGCCGTACGGGGAGCCAGGACAGGGTGTGCGAGGAGGCCGGCGGCGGGAAGGCCCGCACGTCCACGCCCCGCAGCAGCAGTTCGTGGAAGAGGCAGGCTTCGAGTTCGTACGGTGTCCACGCGCCGGGGCGGCGGAAGACGGCGTCGGCGAGATCGTCGGGCCGCTGGTGCTCGGCGAGGAGCGAGGCCAGCTCCCGCCGGTGCGACGGGAGCCGCTTCTCGTCGACGAGCCGCATCAGCTCGGCCAGGCTCTCCCGGCCCGGGGTGAGCGCCAGCACGCGCACGACGCGCGCCAGCTGCTCCTGGTACGTCCGTGCCCGCCGGGCGGCGTCCTCGTACCCGTCGGCGAGCCGCGCCCCCAGTTCCCGCAGGTACGCGACGTCCCCCTGCGCGGCACGCCGCTCCGGCTCGCCCGGTACGAACTGGATGTCTTCCATGATCTTCACCCTAGTGCGCCGTCTTCGCGGTCGCCGGGCCCCCTGTTGATCAGGCGTTGATCGGACGTCCATCCCGCCGGTCCACGATCGGCGCATGTCGATGAACTCCATTGCCGCCCCCGCCTGGTACGACCAGGCCCTGTGCGCCCAGACCGGCCCGAGCTTCTTCTTCCCGGAGCCGGGGTCCTCGCTCCGGGACGCGAAGCGGCTCTGCGGGGCGTGCGAGGGCAGGGCGGCGTGCCTGGAGTACGCGCTGGCGAACGACGAGCGCTTCGGGGTGTGGGGCGGCCTGTCGGAGGCGGAGCGCTCCGCCCTGCGTCCGCGCGCCTGACGGGCGGCGGCCGGACACGGCGGAACCCCCGGCGGGGCCGTGGGTTCCGCCGTGGGTTCCGGGTGGTTCAGCCCTTGCGGGCGGCCATGCGCGCGGCGCGCGCGGCGAGGCGCTCGTCGAACTTGCGGGCCTCGGAGTCCAGGCCGTTCATGAAGAGCCCCAGCTCCTCCTGGGCCTTCTGGCCCTCGGGACCCAGGTCCTCGATGTCCATGATCTTGAGGAAGCGGATCACGGGGCTCAGCACGTCGTCGTGGTGGATCCGCAGGTTGTAGACCCCGCCGATCGCCATCTGCGCGGCCATCCGCTCGAAGCCGGGCATGCCGTGTCCGGGCATCCGGAAGTTGACGACGACGTCCCGCACGGCCTGCATCGTCAGGTCGGGGGCGATCTCGAAGGCCGCCGCCAGCAGGTTGCGGTAGAAGATCATGTGCAGGTTCTCGTCCTGCGCGATGCGGGCGAGCATCCGGTCGCAGACCGGGTCGCCGGACTGGTGGCCGGTGTTGCGGTGCGAGATGCGGGTCGCCAGCTCCTGGAAGGCGACGTACGCGACCGAGTGCAGCATCGAGTGGCTGTTGTCCGACTCGAAGCCCTCCGACATGTGCTGCATGCGGAACGCTTCCAGCTTGTCCGGGTCCACGGCGCGCGAGGCGAGCAGGTAGTCGCGCATCACGATGCCGTGGCGGCCCTCCTCGGCGGTCCAGCGGTGCACCCAGGTGCCCCACGCGCCGTTGCGGCCGAAAAGCGTCGCGATCTCGTGGTGGTAGCTGGGGAGGTTGTCCTCGGTCAGCAGGTTCACGACCAGGGCGATCTTGCCGATGTCGGTGACCTTGGACTGCTGGGGGTCCCAGGCCTCGCCGTCCTCGAAGAAACCGGGGAAGTTCCGGCCGTCGCTCCACGGGACGTACTCGTGGGGCATCCAGTCCTTGGTGACCTTCAGGTGGCGGTTGAGCTCCTTCTCGACCACCTCTTCCAGCGCGTACAGCAGCTTGGCGTCGGTCCACGCCTCCGAGCTGCCGAGGTGGGGAGAGGTGATCGTCACGGGTGCTCCTGGGGACAAAGCGAATTACCTACGGTTCCGTAGCCTACGGAGTCGTAGGTTAAGCGCGACATCAAGGAGCGCCAAGCCCCGGCCATCGTTCTGTCCGGCTACATCCGGTTATCTATGCAGTTTGAGAGGGTGCCGGGCTGCTCCGCGGGGGTGAGAATCACGCCGGAAGGTGGTCCGCGGCACCGCCTTGACGGCGCAGACCGCGGGTGGGGCCCGCACCGCGGTGCGGGCCCTGGCCCGGCCGGCGCGGACCGGCCGAGCCCCGCTACTGCCCCGTTGAGCCCCGGACCTCCTCGGCGGAGGCCGGCCGCAGCACGCCGCCGTCGAGCAGCAGCCAGCGCGTGATGCCGATCGACTCCAGGAACGGCACGTCGTGGCTGGCCACCAGCAGCGCGCCCTCGTACGACTCCAGGGCCGCGCCGAGCTGCCGCACGCTCGCCAGGTCCAGGTTGTTCGTCGGCTCGTCCAGCATCAGCAGCTGCGGAGCCGGCTCGGCCAGCAGCAGCGCCGCCAGCGTCGCCCGGAAGCGCTCGCCGCCCGACAGGGTGCCGGCCGGCCGGTCCGCCCGGGCGCCCCGGAACAGAAAGTGGGCGAGCCGCGCCCGGATCACGTTGTTCGTGGCCTGCGGGGCGAACCGCGCCACGTTCTCCACCACCGACCGCTCGTCGTCCAGCACGTCCAGCCGCTGCGGCAGGAAGCGGGCCGGGACGTGGGTCAGCGCCTCCCCGGACGCGGGTGGCAGCAGACCGGCGAGGGTCCGCAGCAGGGTCGTCTTGCCCGAGCCGTTCGCGCCGACCAGTGCGATCCGCTCCGGGCCGCGCACCTCCCACTCGCCCGCGACCCGCGCGCCGCCGTGGGCGAGGTGCAGATCGCTCAGGGTGAGCACCCGCCGCCCCGGCGGGACCTGGGTGGCGGGCAGCCGGACGCGGATCTCGGCGTCGTCGCGCACCGCCTCGACGGCCTGGTCCAGCCGCTCCCGGGCGTCCGCCAGTTTCTCCGCGTGCATGATGCGGTGTTTGCCGGCCGACTCCTGGGCGGCGCGCTTGCGGGCGCCCATGACGATCTTCGGCTCGCGCTTGTTCTCGTACATCTTCTGGCCGTACCGCTTGCGGCGGGCCAATTTGACCTGGGAGTCGGCCAGTTCGCGCCTCTGGCGCTGTACGTCGGCCTCGGCGACCCGGACCATCCGCTCGGCCGACTCCTGCTCGGCCGCGAGCAGGCGTTCGTATTCGCTGAAGTTGCCGCCGTACCAGCGGACTTCGCCCTCGCGGAGGTCGGCGATCTGGTCGACCCGCTCCAGCAGCTCCCGGTCGTGGCTGACCAGCACCATCACCCCGGACCAGGACTCGACGGCCGCGTACAGGCGGCGCCGGGCCCGCAGGTCCAGGTTGTTGGTGGGTTCGTCGAGGAGCAGTACGTCCGGCCGGGCGAGCAGCAGCGCCGCCAGCCGGAGCAGGACGCACTGGCCGCCCGACAGCTCGCCGACCGTCCGGTCCAGGCCGACTCCGGCGAGGCCGAGCTGGTCGAGGACGGCGAGCGCCCGCTCCTCGACGTCCCAGTCGTCGCCGACGGCGGTGAAGTTGGCCTCGGTGGCCTCACCGGCCTCGATGGCGTGCAGGGCCTCGCGGGCGGTGCGGATGCCGAGCGCCTCGTCCACCCGCAGGGCGGTGTCGAGGGTGGCGTCCTGCGGGAGGTAGCCGATGGTCCCGGCGACCGAGACCTGCCCCCCGGACGGGGTCAGGGCGCCGGCGAGGAGTTTCAACAGGGTTGACTTGCCACAGCCGTTGAGGCCGACCAGGCCGGTCCGGCCGGGCCCGACGGTCAGGTCGAACCCCTCGAAGACGGGGCTGCCGTCGGGCCAGTCGAAGGAGAGGGCGGTGCAGGTGGCGAAGACAGGAGTATGGCTCATGGAGGCCTCCAGGTTGCGTGGATGGTGCGTGCAACGTGGTGAGACGGCCGACTGCCACGGGGGCCGCGAGGATGCGGCGGGTGGGTGAGGGGGTCGGTGTCTCGGACCTCAGAAGAGCAATGTCCTACTCCGTTTCGGCGACTGCTGGGCCTTCACGAAGCTACGGGCGGCCCGGGGCCGCCCGCAAACGAATTAATCAGCAGGAGCCGCGCATCAGCTCGTCGAGACTGTGGTCCATGTCGAGATAGCGGTGTTCCAGGCCCGGCGGCACGAGCGCGGAGGTGCGTTCGAGGAACCGCTGGAGCTCGGCCGTGGTCATCAGCACGATCGCCACGCCCTCGGGCGCGTGGAACTCGACCGTGGTCCGGTCCCCGTCGTACGGCCGCACCCGCACGTCGCCGCACCCGGACGGATGGCGCAGCCCGGACATCAGCAGCTCGCGGGCGAAGGTCCAGGACACCTCCACGCCTTCGAGCGTGGCCAGGGCGGGGAAGGCCATGCGGACGGCGAAGGGATCCGAGCGGTCGTAGCAGAGGGTGACGGGGACGGTCTCGACCTTCGGTGCGGTGGCGATCAGTCGGGCCTGCACGGCCTGCTCGATGACAGTGATCAAGGCTCGCTCCCTTGCGGCGGATCTGCTGTCGGGCTGTGGGGTGGAGCCCGGCAACCGGATAGACGCCGGAATCGGCAAATCCGTGCATGGCGGATGACGTGAGCTGTGTCACCGATTGGCGCGATCTCATCCGTGTGATCGCACAGAGTGAGCGTTGGTGACGTGCGGTAAAAGGGCGGAGGGGCGGGGGCGTGCCCCGCGAAGCGATTCCAATACGTCCGGTAATCGATCGCTCTGCAGGCGTAAGCGGATGCGGGAGGGGCCCGAGGGGCGGGTGGAGGCACCCTGGACGGGGCCCGAGGGGTGCGTTAGCTTCCCGCGCCATGAGACTTCTGGGAGTTGGCATGTGCGCGGCAGCCCTGTTGGTCGCCACCGCCGTGGCGCCGGCGCAGGCGGCGTCCGCGCCGGACCTGCGCGGCGTCGGCTGGGCGGTCAAGGACACCGGGCAGGAGGGCGTCGACGGCGTCCGGTTCCGCGGCCTGGCCGCCGTCAGCCGCGGGACGGCCTGGCTCGCGGGCTCCAAGGGGCGGGTGCTGCGCACCGGGGACGGCGGTCGCAGCTGGCGGGACGTCTCGCCGCCCGCGGCGGTGGCCGAGGGGCTGGAACTGCGCGACATCGAGGCCTTCGACGGACGGCGGGCGGTCGCCCTGTCCATCGGCGAGGGCGAGGCCTCCCGGGTCCTGCGCACCGAGGACGGCGGCGCCACCTGGACCGAGGCCTTCCGCAACACCGATCCGCGTGCCTTCTACGACTGCCTGACCTTCTTCGACTCCCGCCACGGTCTGGCCGTGAGCGACCCCGTCGACGGGAAGTTCCGCCTCCTGGCCACGGATGACGGCGGGCGCAGCTGGCGGGTGCTCCCGGACGCCGGGATGCCGCCGGCGCTGCCCGGCGAGGCCGGATTCGCGGCGAGCGGGCAGTGCCTGACGGCCGCCGGGCCGCGGGACGTGTGGCTGGCCACCGGCGGGGGCCCGCAGGCGCGGGTGCTGCACTCCGCCGACCGGGGCCTGACCTGGCGGGTCGCCGACTCCACCGTCCCGGGCGGGGACCCGGCCCGCGGGGTGTTCGCCCTGGCCTTCCGCGACCGTACGACGGGCCTCGCGGTCGGCGGCGACTACCGCACCGGGCAGCCGTCGCCGCGGGCGGCGGCCCGCTCCGCCGACGGGGGGCGCGGCTGGACCCAGGCGGAGACGCCGCCGCCGGCGTACCGCTCGGGCGTGGCCTGGCACCCGTACGGGCACGGCACGGCCCTGGCGGTCGGCCCGACCGGGACGGACGTCACCACGGACGCGGGGCGCAGCTGGCGGCAACTGGAGCCGGGGTCGTTCGACACCGTCGACTGCGCGGCCGACGGAGGCTGCTGGGCGGCGGGGGAGAAGGGCCGGGTGGCCCGGCTGGAGCGGCGCGGCTGAGGGCTGCGCGGCCGGTGCCGGTGGCGGTGCGGGTGCCGGGCCGCGGTTGCCGCTGCGCGGGCTGCTCCCCGCCCCGCCCTTCGCCCGTTCCCCGGGCTCCGCCCCGGACCCCCGCGCCTCAATCGCCGGCGGGGCTGGGATAAGCCCCCCCCGCGGTGTGGGGGGGGGGGGCGGGGGCCGCCCGAGGGGGCCCCGGGGGGGCCCGGGGCGCCG
>NZ_JBNNPF010000064.1:0-40336 GCF_050275515.1 Streptomyces sp. NPDC004126
CAGCCGAGGCGCACGACGGCGTCGAAGTCGACGCGGCGGACCCCGAGCCGACGGGCTGCCTGATCCGGTCCGAGCGGCACGTGACGGTCCAGCAGGACGGGCAGGTCCCGCCGGCGGGCGAGGGCGTCCACCTGATCCGGGTGGACGTCGGGGAACTCGGTCGCTCCGCCGAGGTAGACGAGAAAGCCGGCGCGGACGAGGTGGCCGACCGCCGCCGCGGTCACCCGCGGCCGGCACCGCAACGGCTCCCCCAACGCCTCCGTCAGCCGCTCCGCCGCCACCCCCGCGCCCATCGGACCCCGCAACGCCGCGCGGACCTGCTCCGGGTCGGCGGCCTCCACCACCGCCCGCGACCACAACCCCGAACCGGCATCCGCCGCCGGGACCAAGCCCGTACCGGCCGCCCACCGCCAGGCGGCCAGGGGGACCCGCAGCCGGCCCGCGGCCTGGTTCTCGTCGTAGAGCTCACGTACCGAACGCACCATCCGAACCACACTCCGATCGCACAACGGCGCGGCCCAACGATCGGGCCGCGCCGGAAATGTGCGGCCGCACAAGTCCTAGGGTCAGGTTCAGCCCGCACCGAACGCCGTGCGTTCTCCCTGGCTGCTCCGGGGCACGCAGAGGATAGAAAGCCTGCACGCCATGCACACCATCGCACGCTGCTCGGGCCTAAATTCTCCGCTTGAGACGGCGCCACAGCATGAACGGAAGCCACGGGACAACAACCCGGCCCGACACCCGGCAGGCCACCGACAAGTGGCATCGGCCTGTGACAGCCGCGTCTCCATGCCCCTCGCATTCCTACGGGACGGCATTTGAGAGCAATCTATTCATGGTGTCGGATGCGCCACTATGAGGACAGGCGGGAAGCAATGCTATTGACGAGGAACGTCTCGCGGGTTCTTGGCCGCTTTGCGGCCGTTGGCGGGTTGATGCTCGGCCTGCTTGGGGTGAACTTGGGCACCGCTGCACCTGCTTCGGCGAACAACGGCTGGTTCATGCTGGGGAATTACAACTCGGGCCTCTGCATGCATGCCAGTTCCGGGGGTGGTCCCGGCTCGTGGGTTACACAGGAGACCTGCAATGTGAACGAACTGGGCCAATGGTGGTCATGGTGGTATGGCTACGGCACGAACCGGCCGATGTTGGTCAACGGGTTGCAGGGACGTTGCCTCGAATCGTACAACGGAAACAATCCTGGAACTGTTATTGTCTGGTACTGCAATAACTCAGACAGTCAGGTTTGGTCGTGGGGTACCGCACAAAACCTTGAACCAATTGGGCCATTTTCCATCGAGCCTCCCGGTAAGTCGAAGCAGCCGGGCACGCAGCTGATCATATGGGAAACGAACGGCACGGTGAACCAGAAGTGGTGGCGAAGGATGGTCGACTGATTGCGATGTGCCGGTTTCGTGTCAGTGAGGGTTTGCAGTGACGGGTCGCCAGTTAGGACTTGCCCGGCCGGTCCTGTGACTGTTCTGTGTCCCGGTCGTTGATGTGGACATGGAGTGGGGTGATCGGAGTGCCCGCCGGACGCCGAAGGCCGACGCCGCGCACGCATCGACCGCAAAATCCTCGGCCGCACCCTTGGCCCCGACACGACCTCCTGGAATTCCTGCGCCGGGCCGGCCCGGCCCCCGCCGACGCCCACCTGGACAACGTGCAGCTCATCGAGTGGCGCGGCGGCGGGCCAGCCGTCCCCTTCAGCAGCTGCCCGGCCCCTGGGGCCCCCGGCGCCGCCGGAAAGCCCCGGTCGGAGCCGAGGAATACGGCTGGATGATGTCCAAGGCCCAGGTTGCCCGCCTGAGCGCGTGGATCGCAGCGGAGGCCGAGCAGTACGACAAGCCCCCCGCTGAGGTTGCAGACCTTCTCTTGGACACGCTCACCAACAGCACGGAAACCGACCTGCGCCCCGGGGCATGAACACGCTTCGGGGTCATTCCAAAATCTTAGATTGACCCCCGGGAGGCCGTTAGGCAGGCCCCGGTTCGTGCTCTCCTCACCGGTCACCCGCCGGCCTCGTCGTCGTAGTCGGTGAACGTCCCGCACCAGGACAGCCGTCCCCGGGCCGGATGGGTCTCCGGGGCGAGGCCCCGCAGCCATCGGTCCTCGGCTGTCTCCCGGTGCCGCTCGCAGGCGTACACGGCGCGGTCCAGGCTCAGGGCGGCCAGCGCGTCGGCGTCCTCGTCGGTAGACCAGCCGGACAGCACGTCCTCCCCTTCGGCGTCCTCGGTCAAGACGAGGTGCGGGCCGTCAAGGCGGAAGCGGGCCGTGCCGCGCCGCGGGCCCACCACGGTCAGCGACGCCGACGGCATCCCGATGGGGACCCCGATCTTGTCGTGCGCCAGCAGCCACGCCACCACGGCCGCCCGGTCGAACTGCGGATGCACGTCCATACCACCGGCCGGGGCGGGGAAGTCCGCGTCGCGGCGGCGCCAGCTCCGCACCGCAGCCCGGCCCACCCGAACCATCCTCGCGATCTCCGCCAGCAAGACCCGGTCCCGGCCCGGGACGACCTGGGCCAGAGCGGCGAGCGGGCGCCCGCCGGGGCGGCGTACACCGTCCGCCAGTCCACTGCTGGCCGCACGACCGGGAGCAGCGCGACGTCCTCGGCCGAGTACAACGGGACCGTCGTGACGCCACCGTGGTGCTTGTAGTCGATCTCCACCGAACCCACCGGGGCGACCCACCCGAGGCGCACCACGGCGTCGAAGTCGGTACGGCGAACCCCGAGCCGGCGGGCGGCCTGGTCCGGGCCGAGCGGAACGTACCGGTCCAGCAGCACCGGCAGGTCCCGCCGGCGGGCGAGGGCGGCCACCTCGTCCGGGTGCACGTCGGGGAACTCCGGGTCCCCGCCGAGACAGACGAGGAGCCCGGCGCGGACGAGACGGCCGACCGCCGAGGCGGTCACCCGCGGCCGGCACCGCAACGGCCCCCCAGGGCCTCCGTCAGCCAGTCCGCCGCAACCCCCGCGCCCATCGGGCCCCGCAGCGCCGCCCGTACCGCCTCCGGGTCGGCGGCCTCCACCGCCGCCCGCGCCCACCGCCCCGGGCCGGCGTCCGCCGGCGGGACCAGGCCGGTACCGGCCGCCCACCGCCAGGCCGCCACCGGCACCCGCAGCCGGCCCCGCGGCCTGCCCCTCGTCGTAGACCTCACGTACCGAACGCGCCGTCGTTTGCCGACACTTCGACTTGCCGCAGCCGAGTGCCCGGGGTCAGGTCCGCTTCTGGGCGGGGTCGTGGAGGAACTGCTGGAGTGCTTCTCGCAGGGTGTCAGGGTGTTCCAGGTGGAGGTCATGTCCTGCCCCCGGGATGCTCAGGGCCGCCGTTTCGGGGCGCTGCTGAAGCATCCGTCCGGATTCCTCCGGGGTGATGATGCCGGATTGGCCGAGGACGACCAGAGTCGGGCAGGTGATGCCGGCCCACTCGTTCCAGTAGGACCGCCGGGCGTTCTCGGACAGGGAGTCGGCCATCACGTGACGGTCGAAGCGCGGCCACCATCCGCCGTTCCGTTCCTCCAGTCCGTCGGCCCAGCCCTCACCGACCGGGCCGCCGCCGAAGAACTCCACGGCCGCCTCCCTCGACGGGAAGGGTGTCGGCCATGAGGCGAACCATGCGTCGATCTCGGCGACGGCCTCCGGACTCGACCCGCCGGGACCGGCTTCGACCATGACGAGCGCATGGACGAGATCGGGGTGGGCGGCGGCGGTGAGCATGGCGGTGAGGCCGCCGAGCGACTGGCCGACGAGCACGGGCTGCCGGAGTTCCAGCTGATCGAGGACGGCGAGGACGTCGGCGACGTATGCGGCGCGTGTGCAGTCGCCGGGGTGCCGCTCGCTGGCCCCGTGGCCGCGCTGGTCGACAGCGACGACGCGGTGCCTGCCACGCAGGTGCCGGGCCGTCGTGTCCCATTCGCCGGCGTGGCCGGCCAGGCCGTGCAGCAGGACGACGGGCGGTCCCGACCCGCCCCAGTCACGGCAGGAGATGCGTACGCCGTCGCGTACCACGGTGCGCTCGGACCATGTCAGGGCCATGGGAATCCTCAGGGGCTCGTCTGGTGGGGGTAGGTCGTGGCAGCGGGCGTCAGCGGTAGGCGGCGAGGAAGACGCGGGTGCCGGTGGCGGCGTGGCGGTCGAGGTCGGCCTCGGTGTGCTGGGTACGGCCGGTGAACATGGCCTTGTTCACCGGAATCCACAGCAGTAGCCCGGAGAAGTGGTTGGCGGCCAGGAGTGCGTCGTCGATGTGGAGCAGCCCCTGGTCGGCCAGGCGCTGGAAGGTCGCCGCCAGCGTGGCGAGCCCCCGTTCGAAGCCCCGCTCGTACCAGGCGGCGCCCAGGTCCGGGAAGACGTCGGCGTTCGCGATGATCAGGCGCCGCAGCTGGATCACCCGGGGGTGGGTGAGGGTGGTCAGGAACTGGCGGGCGAGCCGGGTCAGGTTCTCTTCCAGGTTGTCGGCGTCGACCGGGATGCCGGCGAGCAGGTCGATCTCGGTGTCGAGCCGGTCGGTGGTGGCCAGGACGATGTCGGCGAAGAGCTTCTCCTTGTCGGAGAAGTGCTTGTAGACCGTCTGCTTGGACACCACGGCCAGTTTGGCGATGTCGTCCATGCTCGTCCCCGAGTACCCCTTGTCCAGGAACACGGTGGTCGCGGCGTCCATGATCGCCTGGTGCTTGCGCGCCGACCTGCTGTCCATCTTCGACTCCCTCTCTCTTCCATCCGCCTCTGCCCTTCCCGAGAAGAGTACTGGACTGATCAGTACCCATTCTAGTACTGTACCGTCCAGTTCCAAGCGCAGGGCTTCCGTTCTTCACCGCACTTCAATGGGGGTTTCACATGGACAAGGTGTTCTCGGCCGACGGCACGACCATCGCCTTCGAGCAGCAGGGGTCGGGCCCGGTGGTGGTGCTTGTAGGCGGAGCTTTCATGACCCGCGGCGCCTCCGCCGAACTCGCCGGCCTGCTGGCCGAGCACTTCACGGTGATCACCTACGACCGCAGGGGCCGCGGCGACAGCGGGGACGGGCGGGCGTACGACGTGCGGCGCGAGATCGAGGACCTCGACGCGCTGATCCAGGGGCCCGCCGGCGGGTCGGCCATGGCCTTCGGCATGTCCTCGGGTGCCGTCCTCGCCCTGGAGGCGGCCGCCGCACTGGGCAGTGCCGTGTCGCGCCTCGCGCTGTACGAGCCGCCGTTCATCACCGACGACAGCCGGCCGCCGCTGCCCGCCGACTACGTGGAGCACCTGACGGAGCTCGTGGGCCGCGAGGCGTACGGGGACGCCGCCGCCTACTTCATGACGGCGGCGGTCGGCCTGCCCGACGAGGTCGTCGCGGGCATGCGGCAGGCCCCGTTCTGGGCGGGCATGGAAGCCGTCGCCAATACCCTCCCCTACGACGGCCGGATCATGGGCGACACCATGTCAGGGCGTCCCCTCCCGGTCGACCGCTGGGCATCGGTGACCGTGCCCGTCCTGGTCGGCAGCGGCGACGCGGGCGCGCCCCACATGCTGACCGGCGCGCGGGAACTCGCCGCGGCGGGCCAGAACTTCACCCTGCGCGTCTTCCCGGGCGAGGAGCACGCCATCGCCCCCGAGGCGCTGGCCCCGGCCCTGGCCGCCTTCTTCTCCGGGGAGCACGCGGCGTGAGCACGGTATTCGCGAGCCTGGGCATGTCCCTCGACGGGTTCGTCGCGGGCCCGAACTCCCACCCCCAAAACCCCCTGGGCGACGGCGGCCTGCGCATCCACGAGTGGGCCGAGGCGGCCGAGGCATGGCGGGAACGCCAGAGCATGACCGGCGGTACCGCCGGCAACCAGGACGACGACATCGTGCGCGCGACCTTCGAGCGCGCCGGGGCCTACATCATGGGCCGCCGCATGTTCGACGAGGGGGAGGCCGGCTGGCC
The DNA here is from genome assembly GCF_050275515.1 of Streptomyces sp. NPDC004126. Classification (NCBI taxonomy): domain Bacteria; kingdom Bacillati; phylum Actinomycetota; class Actinomycetes; order Kitasatosporales; family Streptomycetaceae; genus Streptomyces; species Streptomyces sp. NPDC004126. The sequence continues at coordinate 5,904 of NZ_JBNNPF010000064.1, forward strand.
CGATCCGCCGCCGTTCCGCGCGCCCGTGTTCGTCCTCACCCACACCCCGCGCGAGCCGTGGGTACGGCAGGGCGGCACCACCTTCCACTTCGTCACCGAGGGCCCCGAAGCCGCCCTGGCGCTCGCCCGCGAGGCCGCCGGGGAGAAGGACGTCCAGGTCTCCGGAGGCGCCGACACCGTACGGCAGTTCCTCGCCGCCGGGCTCCTGAACGAACTGGAGCTCCACCTGGCCCCGGTGATCCTCGGCGCAGGCACCCGCCTCCTCGACGGTGTCTCCCCCGAACTGCGCCTTGAACCCGTACGCACGGTCGGCTCGCCGAAGGTGACCCACGTGACATACCGGATCACCGGATGAGGCGGTCGGCGCCGTGAGCGCCATCCCGGGCATGCCGACGGCATGCTTCATGGAGCGGCCTTCGCCCCTGTGAGCAGCGCACCCTGGTGAAGCCCGCGTAGGCCCCACCGTTCAGCCGGCGTGCCGACTGAACGGATTCCATGGCCTCTCACACGATCAGTCGCGAAGGGCCATGGAATCCGCTCGGTCATCGGCATGCCGGGGGTGCGGGACGGGGACCGGAAGCAGCAGGTCGAGCCGTCTGTCCATGTCGAGGCGGAACGTGCCATAGGGGTTGATGTTCGACCAGAACAGCGCGGTCAGTCCGCGCCGGTCCTCGTCCGACAGCTTCTTCGCCCACGTCGGCTCGGCGACGACCTGCTGCAGGAGCAGGGTGTTGAGGTGCACGAGCGCACGCCACGCCGCCTGGCCATGCGACGACACTCACCTGCACCAGCCGGACGACACGTCCGTCACCGTCGGCCCCGCTGAGTGCCCGACAGCCTGGCGAACCCTGCCGTCGCCGGCCCGTGCAGAGTCCGTGACGCCCGTCAACTGCCCCTTGAGCAGCCTCCCGAGAAGTTGCACTTGGCGTCAGCGGAGGTTCTTCCAGAACCCATAGTCATGGGCCTTGGCGAAGTCCGTACGGTGCCACGGCCCCGAGGCCAGCGACTGCACGTAGCCGCCGCTGCGGAAGCCGGGCCAGTCCGTCGTCCCGGTCTCGGCGAACCTCACCCAGGTGTCCGTCATCCGCTCACCGAGGCGCTCCTGCTTCGTCGTCAACTTCTCGTGCAGGGGCAGCTTGAGGTCGAAGAGGAAGGGCAGCTCCGACATGTGCGAGGCGCGGGGCGCGAAGCTGAGCGGCGGGGAGCCCGCCCATGCGGCGGTGTCGCGCTCGCTGAACTCGTACATCCGGGTCGGCGTCCACTGCGCCAGCAGCCGGGCGGTGTCCAGCGTCGGCACCGACCAGTCGCGGTCGGTCAGGGCCGCCGCCAGGGCCTCTCCGGCCGAGCCGAAGCGGCTCAACGGGTAGCGCGCCAGGACGGCGTCGGCCGCCGTGGGGAACTCCTCGCGCACCTTGGCCTCGTACGCCTCGGGCCGTACGGGTCCGTGCTCCAGCTCCTCGCCGAGCATCCGGCCGCGCTCCTCGTCGTGGTTGACCCCGATGAGGACCGGGACCCGGTTGAACTTCCCGGTGCGCAGGGCGTCGGCGGGGGCCAGCGGCATCAGTTCGGTGCCGGCGACCGGACGGGGCTCCTTCGAGGTCCCGTACGCCTCCATGAGCGTGCCCGGACCGGTCCGCCGGAAGCAGGCCGCCGCGCCCTCGTGCTCGTTGCACGCCCCCGTCGTCCGCAGCCTCTCGACGGTGGTCTCGGCCTCGCGTTCGGCTTCCTCCCGGGTGCGGGACCCGCCCGTGGCGCACGGTGCGCTCTGCACGACGGCGCGGTGGAACAGTCCGGCCGACTTCGGTGAGGCGAGGTGGCCGGCACCCGCAACCGGCCCGCTGCCTGCCCCTCGTCGTAGACCTCACGTACCGAACGCACCATCCGAACCACACTCCGATCACACAACGGCGCAGCCCGACCACCGGGCCACACCGGAAACATGCCGAAAGATCCTGTGCCAAGGAACCATGACCGATTGCCACTGAACTTGGACGGACGCGAGTTCATGCCACCGAAGACTGACCGCGCAGGTCCAGCAGGGGCGCACCCGGATTGCGGAGGGGGAGCCCGAGTGCCCGAGACGGGATGAGGCGGTACACCAGCGGCGCCCCTCCTAGCCGAGCTTGCCCTCGTCCTCTTGTGGCCCGGGCCGCAGGTGCCCCTGACCTGCTGCCCGTTTGGCGAGCCCTGCCGCTGGGACAGAACAGTGACGGCGTCCTGCGTAACGACTCGCCTCGGGGGACAAAAGAGATGATGCGCGACCTGCTCTACCTGTCAGAGAACAAGATGCGTGCGCTGATTCCGCAGCTCCCAGGTGGCGTACGCAGACGCTTGCAAGTCGAAGCGGGGCTCAACATCGGGGTGGCGTCGGCCAAGGCTGCCCTGACAGGCGAACCGCAGCGCCCCTCAGTGGCGTTGCTTGATGCCACTGTGAAGATGATCGAGAAGACGAAGGGGGTCCGTCAGCGTACCGAACGGGATCTCCGTGCTGGCGACTGGATCAGGTTTGAGGACGAGTTCCGATTCGGGGACGCGGTCACAACAGAGCGTTCGAACGACAGTACCGATCATCACCCGCTTGCCGGGCTGGTGTACTTCGCCACCACTCAGGCGGAGGCTCCGTTCGTGTTAATCGGCTCATCGGTGAACGTGCTAGACCGCTGGCAGTCCGGTCAACCAGCGGAGGCGCGAGTCGGTTGGTTCTATATGGACGCGGTGCTCGCCTACGCGCACCAGCTCGCTCTCTTACCGGACGAGGCCGCGACCAGCGAGTTCACGCCCCCAGACGGCCTGGAAGGAGGACTCGGCTACGGGCTCTGGGTGCTATGCCGGACCGCGGAGTTCGGGGATGACGACCGCTATGACCGATGGGCGTCCGAGCCGATCCGGCTGAGCGGGCATGCGAGGGTCCTGGCAACCCTGCCGACGGACGGGCCGCCTTGCCTCCTAGCGACTCCCCTCTACGTGGAGTACACCGCGCGCGACGACCATTCCGGACGACGCCGCTTTCTACCCCGTCGCGGCCCCGCACGATGACCAACGGCCGGAGCCTCCCAGCCACGGTCGAATGCGGGCCGGACAGGCGGAGACGACCCCGACCGGGAGTCCGTGCTCCGTTGGCTTCCTCCTCCTCGATCAGGGTGCCGCCCATGCTGGACCTGCGTGGCCAATCTTCGGTGGCCCGAACTCGCGTCGGTCCAACTTCACTGGCAATCGGTCAAGGTTCATTGGCACAGGACACCGAAAGATCCTATTTTTTTGTCAATAGTCATGATTCTTGGATGAGTTGGGAGCACACCGCACAAACCGCCTACGCGCACGCGAGGACAGAAATCACCCCTGCGGGGGACTGCGGACCGGGTGCCGGGCAGACGACGGCGGGGGCCGCCAAGGCGGCCCCCCGTCCCCCGGACGTCACGTTCCACGGGGCGGGGAAGGACGGTTCGACCGCGCGGGCGTGTACAGGCCGCCCTGCGAGGCTGCGCGGACGCGCAGTCCGGTGAACCGGCGCAGCTTCCGGCCCGTCCGGCCGGCCGTCGACTACGGGACACCGCCCCTCCCGCGCGGCTACGGTGCCGGCATGACCGACTCCTTGCCGCCCGTGCCGATGCCGCCCAAGCTCTGCTGGACGACGTGCCGTGGGAGGTGCGTCTGGAACTGACACGGCGGATGCGCGTCGAATCGCTCCTATGGCACGAGGGCGACCGGGTGGCTCTGCGGCACACCGTCGCCGGCCGCACCCCGACGAGGAACTACGCGACGAGGAAGGACAGGACGGCCTGCGGGGGTACCGCGTCCTGGCCGGGGCGCACGGGACCGTGGTGGCGGTCCGGCAGTACCTCACACCGTTCCCGTACCTGGTGTACTTCGACCGCGGCACAGAACTGGCGCTGGGCGAGGACGCGCTCTACGGGATCGGCCGGAACGCCTGAACCACGCCTCAGCTGCGCCCTCCCGTACCGACCGGCCGCCCGCGGGCTACGGGGCGTCGCCCCGCGACACGAACCCGGCCTGCGTCTCCGCCGCCGGGACCGGCTCCGGGCATACGGAAGCGCGGGCCGCCACCGTGTGGTGGCAGCCCGCGCAGGGGGTCTCCCAGGGTCTGCCCGGCGCCCCGGCCCCCGCCCGCTCAGGGGCGGACGCGCCTCTGCCGGACGTCAGCCGACCGGGCGCAGTCCGGGGCGGGCGGCTTCGCCCGTCGGTCGGGGGGCCATGCCGAGGTTGTTGCGCGCGTTGTACTGCGCGACGAAGTCGGCGACGTCGGCGTCTTCCGGGGGGAAGAAGAGGGTGGGGACGATCCGGAGCACCTCCAGGAGTTCGCCGGGGTGCTCACGGGCGACGTGCGCAGCCGCTGTCGCCAAGGCGGGCGCCAGCGGCTGGTCGTTCAGGACAAGGCCCCCCATCGCCCCGCACACTCCGCAGCGGACGTAGGCCACCGCGGCCCCGGCCCGCACCCCGAAAGGCAACCGCTCCCGCATCTCCATGCCCGGCTGACGAGCCGTACCGACAGCCGTGGTGGGCGAGCCCTGGCCGGACGGGAGGTCATCGTCTTGGCTCTGCGCCCCGGTGTTCAAGCTGCGAGGGCGCCTGGCCCAGGAGGATCAGGTCCGGTTGCGCGTCGCGGACGCCAGCACCGCGCTCCCGGTCCCCGGCCTGCCCGACAACACACCGGCCGGACGCGAGGCACGGCCTGCCGGGTTGCGCCGGGGTCAGTCGGCACCCGGGGCGGGGGCGCTCTTGCGCGGCTGAAGGCGGATCTCCTGCCTGCGGTTGTCGATGTCGGCGAAGACGAACCTGTTGTCGACGGTGGCCTTGCCGGGTGTGCCGTCGGGCACGCCGAAGGCCGCTCGCAGGGGGCCTGCGGCCGTGGCGCGGAACGTCAGTCGGACCGGCACCTGGTCAAGGTGCGGGTCGACCAGGAGCTGGACGAGGTCGGGCAGCTCCCCGCCCGGCGGAACATTGTTGATCAACTCGAGGTCCAGCCGGGCCTCGCCCAACGTCGCCCGCGTGCCCGCGAGGACCTCGGCGACGGACCGGCCGAAGAGCGGCGCGCCGTTCACGAGGTCGCAGTCCTTCACCACGTACGTGAGCGCCTTCTCGGTGTGCAGCCGGATCCGGACGTCGGTGTTGCCGTCGGTGCGGGGCCGCTCGCTGACCGTGCCGGTCACCGAGGTGCCCAGGCTGATCCGTCCCCCCGACTGTTGGCGGACGGCCTCGGCTGCCAGACCGGCGTAGTCGACGAGCGCGCAGTCCTCCGGAGAGTCCAGGTCACCCCAGTAGAGCATGTTGGGCACGCCCGGCAGGATGTACGCGCAGCCGCCTGCGCCGTCCGGTAGGCAGAACGTGCCCTGGACCTTGAGGAAGTCAGCGAACCGTCCCTGCGGCAGCTCAGCGGCCGGCGCGGGCACAGTGGCGGCTGTGGCGGGTGCGGAGGGCGACAGCACGGCCAGGCAGGACAGCCCGGCGAGCAGGGCCCGGCGGAGGGCGCTCAAGGGCAGTCGGGGTGCGTGGGAAAACACCGGGTCTCGGTTTCCGTCGGGAGGTCGGATGCTGCGGACGCTAGGGGGCCGAGGGCCGCGCGGCGAGCCGGGTCCCGCAAACAGGCGAGCCAATGCGGCCGGGCGGGGGAGCGCGGAGTCGGGAGCGCATGACGGGACCGAGTCCGACCCGGCGGCCGCGCTCGCCTGACGCGGAAGCACTGACGGCCCCCTACCGCCGGCCCGGGTCCGCTCTGCCGGCCTCGATCGCTGCGGCACCGTTGGCCTACTTGCGGCGCAGGCCGTCCACCCGGGCGTACCGGCTCACCCACTTGCGGGGCCCGGCTCGCCGGGCCCTCCACCGAGCCATAGCGTCCCCAGCGTCCGCCCCGCCCCGCCCCGCCCCTGAAGGGAACCGGCCGATGCCCGCTCGCACGTCCCGACGGCCCAGACGCACCCTCCGCAAGACCCTGCTTGCCGGGCTGGCCTGCTTCGCGGTGCTGGTGCCGCTCGCGCCCGCATCGGCCGCCGACCAGCCGTCAGACCGGTTCGCCGAGTTCCTGAAGGCCCAGGGCACCTTCTGCGTGCCGGACGGTGAGGGCGGCTGCGCGTACTTCCTGCCCGGCATTCCCAACATGCTCGGCTGGAGCAACCAGGACGCCAGCTCCTGCGCGCTCGTGGACTACGCGGGCCTGGCCGCCGGGGCCATCCGACAGCAGTCGGGCGGACGGATCGGCCTGGACACCTCGGTGACCGGCACGGTCACCGAGAAGGCGCGCACCGACGGCGGGGCCGATGTCCGAGTCCGGCTGCACGCGAGAAAGGCACTCACCTACGTGACGCAGGGCTGCGAACTCGCGGACGGCCCGCTCAGCTTCGGCCGGTCCGTCCCCGAAGTCCTCGCGGGCAGACCCGCCACGACCAGTGAGGCCCGGCTGGACCTCACGTTCATCAACAACTTCCCGCCCGGCGGGCAGCTGCCCGACCTCGTCCAGCTCCTGGTCGACCCGCACCTCGATCAGGTACCGCTCCGCATGACCTTCCACGCCACCGCCAGGGGACCCCTGCGCGCGGCCTCCGGCCTCCCCGAAGGCACACCCGGAACCACCGTCATCCACAGCGACGTCACCTTCGCCGAACCCGAGAACCGCAGGGACGAGATCCGCCTGGAACCGCGCCGCCACACCCCGGCCGACTGACCCGCCGTTCATCCGAACCTTGCCGAGCACCTCAACGACTACGCAGACACCGACACCCACCGCGAGGCCCGCTACACCGTCCCCCAGCTCCAAGACCTCCTCGACGAATGGCTCGTCCACTCCACCACCGCCCTCATCAAGGCCTACGCCAGGTACCTCAGATGGTGGCGATGCCGCGAGTACCAGAGACCGCGCAGGACCGATGGAGCCAAGGAGCGCCGCCGCCGCAGGAAGGGACTTCGCGCCGTAGCGACGCGCCGCGGCCCGGCCCGGCCCGGCCCGGCAGGATGGCGCAGGGTCTTCACCCGAGAGTGAGGCCCGGGTCGCTCGCGGCAACTACTGCCCCTAGTGTCTGGGGTCTCCGGCAAGGGTGGGGATCCCGTGCGCCGGCACGCTCCCCGACGCCCGGCAAGGAGCCCCATGCCGCACCGCCGCCCGCCCCGCAATCGCTCCCGCTCACCACGCACCACGCTGCGTGCACTGTGCGCGGTGCTGTTCGCTTGTCTCGCGCTGGTGCTGCCCGCGCACGCGGCGGGTGCCACCGGGGACGCCGACCAGAGGTTCGCCGAATTCCTCAAGGCGCAGGGCACCTTCTGCCTGCCCGACGGCGAGGGCGGCTGCGCCGAGCTGGTGCCGGGCGTGCCCAACTTCCTCGTGTGGAGCGACCTGGACCCGGACAGCTGCGCCCTGGTCGACTACGCCGGACTGGCGGCAGAAGTGATCCGGCAGCAGTCCGGCGGCACGCAACGGCTGGGCACCCGGGTGACGGGCACGGTCACCGAGTCCCCCCGGCCGGATGGCGGGACCGACGTCCGGATCCGGCTGCACGCCAAGAACGCCCTCACGTACGTCGTGCAGGGCTGTGAGGTGGCGAACGGCCCCTTGCTGTTCGGCCGGTCCGTCCCAGAGGTCGTCGCGGGGAAGCACGCGACGCTGGGTGACGCCCAGCTGGACTTCCGGTTCATCAACCTGGCCGGCGCGCCGCTGCCCGACCTCGTTCAGCTGCTGGTCGATCCCCAGATCGGGCAGGTCCCGATCAGCATGACGTTCCGTTCCTCCGCCAAGGGCCCGCTGCGTGCAGCGTTCGGGGTGCCTGACGGCACCCCCGGCAAGGTATCCGTGTCCACCGATGTGCAGTTCGACGAACCGGACAACCGCAAGGAGGAGATCCGCCTGACACGCCTGTGGTAAGGGGCCCGCTCCCGGACGGCCGACCGAGGGGGGCCGCGTCCGGCCGACCGCGCGCAGCCGGCCCGTGGTGTCGTAGCGGCCAAGGACGAGGAGCTGTGGGCGGGTGAGGGTACCGGTGACCGCGCCGATGACCGCCTCGGTGGTGTCGCGCCTTCTGATCTTGGTCCAACCTCGATATCCGGCCAGATATTTGCTGGTCAGGGGCTTAATGACCAGACCTTCAACTCCGGATACGTCGGTCCAGGTCTGGAGCCACTCCCGGGCTTTGTCCAAGTCGGTCGTCATCGGGCACAGCGTCCACGGGGCCGTCAGGCCGCGGTCGGTGAACAACTTCTCCAGTTCAGTCCTGCGGTCCCTGTAGGGCCGTCGCAGCAGTTCCTCGCCGCCCTGCTGCAGGAGGTCGAACGCGACGAAGTAGGCCGGCCAGCGGGCGGCCAGGGTGGCGGCCCCGCGGCTACGGGCGGCGGCCCGGCGCTGCAATGCCTCGAACGACAGCCGGCCCTCCTCCGCATCCCAGACGAGCAGTTCGCCGTCCAGGACCAGGCCGGACGGCAGCGCTTCGGCTCCGCCACCAGGTCCGGCCACCGGTCCTGCACGAGGGACCTGCGCCGGGTCTGGAGCAGCACCGGCCCGCCCGGGCGTGCCGGGGTGAACAGGAGCGCGCGGTACCCGTCGAACTTCTGCTCGTACGCCACCCCCGCCCGCAGCGCGGCCGGGCCCGGGAGCGCCTCGGCGGCCTGCGCCAACATCGGCTCCACCGGCGGCCGCAGCACCTCTCGAAGCCCTCCTCGCCACTCCGCACCGCCCATCGCGCCCAGACTGGCTCCCGCGGCCCGGCGGAAGAGGCCGGACGGCGTACCGTCCGCCCACCCAACCTCGTTGGGCCGGGCATGACGACGACCGAGGACAGCAGCGCGCCGACCGCGCAGGAGCTGCGCCGGCGGATGGCCCTGCCGGTGGGCATCGTGTGGGTCTGCGGCACCTGCCGGCAGCAGGGGCACGTCGTGCACCCGAGCGTGGACGCGGCCCGGCACGACGCCGGACGCCACGCCCTCGCCGCCCACGGCGACACCGTCGCCCTCGCGGAGATCGAGCTGCGCCTGGTCGACGCACAGGATGTCGACGTCCGCCGGCAGCAGCGCCACCCGGACGCCCGGGTACGGACCCTCCTCCCCGTCGAGGACCCCTTCACGCGGCTGCCGCCGCTGTCGCCGCTCCAGGAGGAGCTGCTGTGCGACGTACTCGGCTGTGACCCCCAGGCCCGACACCTCCGACGCCGCCCAGCCTGATAGTCCGGAGTGGGGGTGTCCCGTCGCAGATGATCTGGTCCGTGCCCATGGCCGTGACCTGCGACAGCCAGATGGGTTGAGATACCGGGGAGCAGGTTTCTCAGATGATCTGGTCTCTCCGGCGCGGATGTCTGCCGTTGTCTCAGTTGATCTGGCCCGTCGCCGGCCGGAGGTCGGTTGGGGAAGGGAATGCCCCGGCGCCGGTTGGCGGAACTGGTTTGGCGCGCCGCAATGGGCGTATCGAGCCAGCGGACCCGGCCAAGGTTCGGCGGCCGGTGGGCAGGGCGGCCAGAGGCTTCGACATGCGCTTCTGACGCAGGACCGTGCCCCAGCTCTCCCGTGCGATCCGCTCACGGCTGGAGGACCCGATCGACGTCGCCAAGGTGGCGAGGCCACCGGGGAGGCGGCAACTGCTGACCTGACGGTTCGGACACAGGAGAGGGGGCCGGGGCGGAGGGGTCAGTTCTCGGGTGGTGGGGCGGGGGCGAGGAGTTCGCTCTTCACGTGGTCGTAGTCGGCCAGGGCTTGCGGGTCACCGTGGTGGTAGTCAGTCCAGAAGCCGGGGCGCTGCCAGCGGGCGTCCGCGAGGCGGGTGCGGCCGTCGGTGATGGTCAGGGTCCAGCCGGGCGGTATCCGGGGGTCTACCGTCTCGAAGTTGATGGGGTCCCAGAGCAGTCCGGGGTCGGGTGTGTCGGGGCCGAGCACGCGGATCTGGCAATCGATGTCGTAGGCGACCAGCTCCAGAACCGGGTAAACGCCGCCCACGCGGATCCCGTCATACTCCACGACCGGACAGTCGCCGTCGGGATGGATGATCTCCAGGCATCTGACTCTCATGGGTAGAAGTCTCACCCTCGCCGATCCCCGGTCACTCTCCGGGGCATCGCTACGGATCCAGAGAGGTGGCCATCTGCGGGCGCAGGCGACGGCAACTCACAGTTCCCGGGGTCGCCCTGGCGCAGCGGCCGGTGACCTCCGGCGGGCCGCTCGCACAGAAAAACATCGAACACGTGTTTTAGTAGAGTGGTGAGATCACCGTTCCGCTTCCCCGAGGACCTGATCACCCTGCAACAGGCGTGGCAGCAGACCTACGCCGCCCTCGTGCAGGCCCCCGCCGGGGCGGGCACCACCGCGCTGCGGCGCCGGCTGATCACCCTGTCGGCCCGCCTGTGCACCCACCCCTACTGGAGCCGGCCCGCCGGCTGGCGGACCGGCGGCGTCGAGCTGCGCCGCGCCGCCCGCACCCCTGCGACAGAACGGGAGGCCGCGACATGAGCCGGCCCATCGACGCCGCACCCCCGCGGCCCACGCCGATCCCGACCGGACCCTGCGTCCGCTGCCGGCGGCCCACGACCCGTTACGGAGAGAGCGAGAGTCCCCTTTGCGAGACCTGCCGCGAGCAGCGACGGGCGCAGCACGGAAGCTGATCATGGTCCCGCAACACTCCGTCGGCAGTCCCCGCCTGGACATGCTGCGCTTCCTCGAACGCGTCCAGGTCCAGGACCTCCAGCGCACCCGGGACTGGATAGCCACTGAAGAGCAGCTGCTCGCCGCCCAGGGCGAGCGGCGGCCCGCGCCGCCGCCGGAGTGGCTCATCGAGCACGGGATCCGCACCGGCCGGCCCGCCGTGCGGGTGCACGTCGGCGGCTGCTGGGACACCCGTACCCGGTGCAAGCCCGCGTCGGCCGACGCCGCGCGCCGGGCCCTGGCGGAAGGGATTCCCGCGTGCCTGCACTGCCGCCCGGACACGGCCCTCGGAGTGCTGGAATGACAGGTCACGGGCACGGTGGAGGCATGAGGCCCGGCCTGCGCGTCATCGTCTCCCCGCCCGACGCCCAGGGCGGCCGCCGCGTCCGCGTCGACGGCGAGATCCTCGGCCGCGCCCTCGGCGAGGCGGACATCTTCGAGTTCCCGCGCCGGGCCGGCCTCGACCCCGACGACGTCGACCTCGACCTCGACGACACGCTGCTCATCGCGTGGCGCGGCGGCGGACCGGCCGTCTGGGCGACGGACTCTGGCGAGGAGTGAGGCCTGCGGCCGCCGGGCGCGGCGTGGGCGTTTCCCCTCCGGTGACCTCGGCCCGTACCCCCTGTCCGGGGGTACGGGCCGGCTGAAGCTGCAGCCTGACCCTCAGCCGGCCAGGAACACCACCGATCGCAGCACGAGACGGTCGGTGGCCGGCTGGCCGTGCGGGCGCAGCGTCCATGGGTCGCCGGTGCAGTCGGCCCCGGTGAACACGACCGCGTACTCGTCGGTGTCGTTGTGCGGGGCGAACGCAGGATCGGTGGAGCCCGGGTCGGCGGCCTCGGGAATCGTGACGCACTCCCCGCTGGCCGGGTCGGTCAGCGTGGCGCTCTGCCGATCCCCCGAGAACCCGACGAACTGGTAGTGGAAGTCACCGGTCGCAGCGTGGGCGGGTGAGGCGAGGACTGCGGTGAGGGAAAGAGCGGTGAAGGAGGCAGCGACGGTACGCCGGAGACGCACGATCTTTCTCGATTCGACTGAAGGGCGAACAGGGTCACCCACCCCTACCCGGGTCTTGCCACCGCCGTGCGGCGAACCACAGCCGTAACCCTTCCTCCTCGCTCATCTGGAGGAACAGGCACAGGCTCTGGACCAGGGGCAGGGCATCGCCTGGTGCCCAGGGCCCGGGCATGATCATCGATAATGTGTGCGGGCCAGTCGTGGCCTGAATGCGATGCCCACCCTCAGTCCTGGCGAGCCCCGCCGAGGGCCGTACCCAAGGAGACACCATGCGCATGCCCAGAACCCTCACCGCCAGCGCCGCTCTGATAGCTCTCGCGTCCCTCACCGGTTGCGGAAGCGAGGAAGCCGAAACCGGAAGCGGTGGCAAGACCCTGCCGAAGGCGAAGGACGTCGCCGCGATGGAGCGCTTCGTCAACCAGTACACCGAGTGCAGTGACCTGGAAACGAACGCGCCGGAGGAGCGGCACGGCGGCACGGCGTTCGAGAACGTCCCCAAGGGCGCCGGAGCGGGCGTCAAGGAACAGGTGTACTGCGATGCCGAGAAGGGGCACATGGCCCTGGTCTCCATCTCCGACATGAAGAAGTTCCAGCAGGCGCTCAAGGCTAACGCCGAAGCCGGGAAGGAGGGCGATGCGATCGCCCTGGTCGGTGCGGACTTCGCCGTCATTCCCAACGAGGGCGGCGGCCTGCGACAGCTGAAGTCCTCAGGACTCCTCGTCGCCTCGTGCGACCCCACATTCAACAGCAAGATCCCCAGCGGCTACATGAAGCGCGACGCCAAGGTCAAGGGCTGCATCCTGACGGACTACCTCCCCGCGTAGTCCACACCGCCGCCTCCCCACCCACCGGAATCGACCGGCTGCCCGAAGCTGTGGGAACCGGGCACGGGTTGCCGGTGGGACCTCGTCGGCCGGGACCCGGTGATGGAGTCGGCCCACGTGCCCAGGCTCCGGACAGGTCGACCGGCCACCCCGCCCGGCCACAATCACCAGTGCGGCCGCCCATGTGGAACAAGGTCGAAGCCGGGGCCGCCAGTTCCTTCGCGAGCTGCTCACTGCTGGTCGCGGCGGCCCGCAGCTGCGCCGCGACCTCGGCCGTGAACGCCTCGGCGTCCTGGCCGGTGTCCATCACCACCCGCTCCCGCGCCCCCAGCAGCTCGATGACGGCAGCCGCCTGGTCCAAGGCCTGCGGCAGCCGCTCCACCAGCTCCTTCAACGCCTGCACCGTCGCGGACACCGCCGGCGCCGAGAGTCTGGCCCCGTCGTCCAGGAACGCGTTGTTCACGCGCTCGACCGCGTCCCTGGCATCGCGCACCAGCCGCACCGGATCCGTCGTCCCCATCCACCGTTCCTCACCCTCAACAGCCCGGACCGCCAGTCTTCCGCGCACCGCACGCACCCGTCCCCCGAACTCCCAACCCCGGCCCCCGGGCGGTCGAGGCAGCCGGGGGTAGGGGTCAGGGACGGGCAAGGCCTCGCACGCGGGCGCGGTTCGCGCAGTGGAGCCCGCCCTCGATGTGGTTCTCGCTCGCCCGGCCCTCGGCCGGGCCGTGGTCCGGGCACCAGGACACGGCAGTGACCCCGCCGCAGGCATGGCGCACGCACCCGCAGCCGGCGCCCGCGGCCGCGTGCAGGACCGCGTGATGGGCAACTCCCCCGTGCCGCGCCGCCGTACCCCGCAGACCGGCCGGCCAGGCCAGCGTCACCCGCAGACCACCCGGCCCCGAACGGAACCGCTCCACCAGCCGCCAACGGCACTGTGCCCGGCTCGGTCAGCCGGCGCACCGCCGCCCCGGACCCGCCTGCCATCAGGGCGGCCAGTTCGAGCCTGCGTGACGCCGCCGTGTGCGGCGAGCCCCGCCCGGTCCATGCCTGTTTTCAGGCCCTGGAGTATGAGGCGCTCGCGACCCCGGCGGTGGTCACGATCCAGATCCTCTGCCGCTGACCCGCCTCAGACGCTGCGCCTCGCGGGCCGCGCGTCGGGCGATGCGCTCTTCCAAGTGCGGATCGGGCGCCCAGGCGCTCTCGCGGCGTTCTTCCAGAAGCGAGCGCAGGAGTGCCACCTCCCGTAGGAGGGCCGCTTCGTCGAGTTCGCGGTTGTCGATGTAGGAAAGCCGTACGCGTCGGCCATCGGTGAGGTAGGCGTAGGCGACGGTCATGGCACGGTCGTGGGGCGCGGGGGCGCTGCGGATGTCATAGATGTCGTTCCAGACGACACGCCGAGTCCAGGCCTCAGTCCGCACAATGACGCTCTCATCGGTGACGTACGTGGCGGCGCGCGGGGCCTGGTACAGCACCCAGCCGTAGAGGGACGTGAACGCCACGGTGAGCGACACCTGGAACCACAACGAGAAGGGCTGGGTCCACGTTTCGAAGAGGAACGCGGCGAAAGGGGCGGCCATCGCGAGAAGGATCAACCGCCTCTTGCCGGGTTTGCACCGGTAGTGACGTGGCAGCGCTCCTGTTGTCATGTCTCCCCCTGAAACTTGGCCGCGAAATTCGCGTACGGATCATGATCGCCCAAGGAACCGGCCAGGCCAACGTCACCCGCAGACCACCCAACCCCAACCGGCACAGCTCGACCACCCGCACCGGCCCAGCACCGCCAACGGCACCGTCCCCGGCATAGTCAGCCGGCCCAGCGCCGCCCCGAACTCGCCCTCGGCCAGGACGGCCAGGGCATCGGCGTCCTCGTCGGTCGACCAGCCCGACAGCACGTCCTCCCCCGCCGCGTCCTCGTCCAAGACCAGGTGCGGGCCGTCGAGCTGGAACCGGACCGTGCGCCGCCCCGGGCCCACCATGGTGAGCGACGCGGACGGCATCCCCATCGGGACCCCGATCTTGTCGTGGGCCAGCAGCCACGCCACGACCGCCGCCCGGTCGAACTGCGGGTGCACGTCCGTACCGCCAGCAGGGACGGGGAAGTCGGCGTAGCGGCGGCGCCAACTCTGCACCGCGGCCCGGCCCACCCGGACCATCCTCGCGATCTCCGCCAGCAGCACCCAGTCCCGGCCCGGGACAACCGGGTTCAGCCCGGCGAGCGGGGAGCGGGCGCCCGCCGGGGCGGCGTACACCGCCCGCCAGTCCACCCACGGCCGCACCACCGGAAGCAGGGCGACCTCCTCGGCGGATTACAGCGCGACCGTGGTGACGCCGCCCTGCTTCACAGAAGGCCCCGGCACTATCATCGGAGCCTTCTCTCACAGCACGATCTGCCAAGAACCCCAAGGGAAATCCACGGGAGTCATCATGGACGTCGAATCAGAAGAGCCCATGCGCGAGTACATCGGATTCATCCGAATCACTGGCCAGCCGGACATCCCATTGCGCCTGATGGCTTCATCATCAGACGCAGCCCGAGAAGCAGTCATCGAGCAGTACGGAACCGGTCACATTATCTCGGTCTGGAATGAAGAGGACGCCAGTCGGCCCAGGTAGAGCCACCACCCGGTCCAGACCGGCAAACGGGGAGCGGGCGCCCGAAGGAGCCGCGTACACCGCCCGTCCACCAACAGCCGCACCACAGGGAGCAGCGCCACCTCCTCGGCCGAGTGGAGCGGGACGACGGTGACGCCGCCGTGGTGCTTGTAGTCGACCGTCACCGAGCCGACCGGGGCCACCCAGCCGAGGCACACCACGGCGTCGAAGTCGACGCGGCGAACCCCGAGGCGGTGGGCGGCCTGGTCCGGGCCGAGGGGCACGTGCCGGTCCAGAAGGGCGGGCAGGTCCCGGCGGCGGGCGAGGGTGGCGACCTGGTCCGGGTGGACGTCGGGGAACTCCGGGTCCCCGCCGAGACAGACGAGGAGGCCGGCGCGGGCGAGGTGGCCGACCGGCGCCGCGGTCACCCTCGGCCGGCACCCCCAACGCCTCCGTCAGCCGGCCCGCGGCCTGCCTCTCGTCGTACAGGAGAAGCACCGCTCCCGTGGCGGCGTATGGGTCTCCAGCGCCAAACCCGACGCGACGAACTCGCCACCGACCAGCCCGCCTCCCTCGTGCAGCTGGGGGTGGACTGGGCGTGACGGGTTGCCCGGCTCGTCGGCATCATGGCGCCCCGCAAGGTCGTGTGGTGTTGCGTGGCGCCGATGGGGATGCGTGTGGCCCGGTCGGAGGCCCGGCTGCGCCCTCGCCCTGCCGGGCGGGAGGGGTTGGCTCAGGGATGGGAGAAGGTTCGGTAGGCGGCCGCCATGGGGGAGGAGCCGGTGGTGACGTAGTCGTGGATGGCGGCGAGGTAGTCGTCGCGGTCGACGAGGCCGTCGCCGTCGGTGTCGAGGTCGTCGAAGGCCTGGCCGGCGCCGGCCTCGGTGTTGTGGGACGCCATGCGCAGCCGCGTGAACTCCTCGCGGGTGAGCCGGCCGTCAAGGTCGTGGTCGGCGACGTCGAAGAGCGAGCCGAGGGCCGGCCGGCAGGACCGCTCGAATGCGTCGTGTCCGGCCCAGGTGCGGTATTCCTCGAAGGTGACCCGGCCGTCGTGGTCGGCGTCCATGTCCGCGAACACCTCCTCGTGCGCGGCGCGTGCCGTGTGTACCACGGGCTCGTCGGCGCCTCGGCCCATGGCCGCCGCCGCCCGGTCGACCCGCGCGAGGTACTCCGTGTGGGTGATGGCACCGTCGCCGTCCCTGTCGAGCATGGCGAAGATGCGCCGCTTGGCCGTATCGGTCACGGTGGCGGTGGCTTGCTCGGGCACTGTTCTGTTCCTGTCTGCCGTCTACGGGACCGCTCCGGCGTACGCGTCCTGCGTGGGGCTCACGGCGTGCGCGGGTGCCGGCGGGATGACACCGCCGAGATCATCACGTTCGCCGACCGGTGGCCCCCCGGCCCGCCCGCTGTTCACCCGAAATGCTTGCGCGGCCGCTGAGCGCGCCCCGGTCACCCGTACGTGCCCGTCGGCCCCGGGCGCGGCGGCGGGTACGCCCCGCCGGCCGGCATGGAGTTCCTGCGCCGGGCCGGCCTGGACCAGGCTCGGTCCGTCAGGACGGTGATGGTGTCCGGGTGGGTCGGCCCGTGCTCCGCTTCGGGCTGCGTCTCCAGGCGGTGCGCGAGGACGACCGCGGTGGGCGCGTCTCCGGCCGCGTGGACGGCCCACAGCGCCGACCAGGCGGCCCGGTGCTCGTCGGGGAACGAGGGTGGCGGCCGGGCGCCAGGGGGACGGGCATCGGCCCGGCGGTGGGAGCCGGCGGCGGGGGCGCGGGTCTGCGGGCGGGTCGGGGGGTGCGACGTCGTGCACAGTGCCGTCCGGGCAGACGATCATGTTCCAGGGGGTGCGGAAGGACGGTTCGACCGCGCGGGCCGGTACGGGCCGCCCGCCCTGCGAGGGCTGCGCGGACGCGCAGTTCGGCGGACCGGCGCAGCTCCCGGCCCGACCGGCCGGCCGTCGACTACGGGATGCCGCCCGTCCCGCGCGGCTACGGTGCCGGCACGACCGGCTCCCCCGCCGCCCGTGCCGATGCCGCCCTCGCCCTGACGGACGACGTGCCCTGGACGTACGTCTGGAACTGATACAGCGGATGCGCGTCGAGTCGCTCCTGTGGTACGAGGGCGTCGGCTATGACGGCCACGACGGCCATCCCTCAACGGTCATCTGGCCCCCGGGAAACGCCTATCGCAGCTCGACCCTGCCTCCCGCCGACTCGAGCTTCGCCTTGACATCCGCGGCCGCCTCCCAGCTCACCGCCTCCACGATGACGGAAGGGGCACCGTCCACCTTCTCCTTGGCCTGCGCCAAGCCCATCCCGGTGACCTCGCGAAGAGCCTTGATGACATTGACCTTCATAGCGCCCCCTTCGGCCAGGACCACGTCGAACTCGGTCCGCTCCCCCTCTCCCCGTACAGCACCGGCCGCGGGGTCGTTCTCCTGATCCGGCATGCTCGTCCACCCATTCCCGCTCTCGGCACCGCACGTATCGGTGATCACCTTGTAGAACGCGGCGCCGCCACCGAAGGTGCTGCTCACGAGAGACCCGACGGTTCCCGTCGCCCGGCCCCTGCAGCGGGCAGGCCGCCCAGCGGCCGGCGGCCGCACGGCCGAGGAGGCGGCAGGCACACATCCATCCGTCCAGGTCTGAGGCCATTCGCGGGCGTTGGCCAGGTCCGTGGTCATCGCGCAGAGCGTCCACGGGGCCGTCAGGGCGTGCTCGTCGGAGAGGGCCTCCAGCAGGGCGCGGCGTACGGACGCGTGAGCAGCTCCTGACCGTCCAGTTGCAGGACGGCGAAGGCGACGAAGTAGGCCGGCCACTTCGCGGCCAGGCCCGGAGCGCTGCGGCCGCGGGCGGAGGCACGGTGCTGCAATGCCTCGAACGACAACCGGCCCTCTGTGACGTCCCAGACCAGGAGTTCGCCGTCCAGGACCAGGCTGGCGGGGAGCTGCGCCTCGGCGGCCGCCAGGAGGTCCGGCCAGCGGTCCTGAACCAGGGACCCGCGCCGGGTCTGGAGCAGCATCCGCCCACCCGGCCCGGCCGGGGTGAACAAGACTTCTGCTCATAGGCCACGCCCGTCCGCAGTACGGCCGGGCCCGGAAGCGCCTCGGCGGCCTGCGCCGGCATCGGATCCACCGGCGGCCGCAGCACCATCCGAAGCCTCCGAGTCCGGTGTCTCCATGACCAGCCTCGGCCCCGCGACGAGCGAGGGCCCCGCAGACTCGGGCAGGCACCGCTGCACGTGTGACCGAGTGCTTCACCTGGCGGGCTTCGCCAGCTGAAGCACTCACGCGAACCACTCGGCCGTCGCTGGGATCACTTCTGGCAGCAACCCCGTCGGCGGAGGCCGGGGGCGCCTTGTCGGCCTAGCTCAGCTGGTGTGAGCGGGGCGCGAGTCGGGGAGGGTGTCGGCCGGCCAGAGGCTGTCGGGGAAGGCTGCATCGTCGGAGTCGCTGTCAGGCATGAGGGTGGTGAGCATCTGCTGGGCGGTCTTCGCGTGGTCGGCGGCACGGGGCAGCATGACGCTCTCGTAGGCGTCGAGTGCCTCGTCGATGCCGGAGTGGGCAATGACGGCTCGGGCGAGCTCGGCGCCGTCGAGCAGGGCGAGGTTCGCACCGACGCCGACGGGCGGCATCAGGTGGGCGGCATCGCCGAGCAGGGTGATGCCGGGGACGCGCTGCCAGGAGTGGGGAACGGGAAGGATGAACACGGGCCGGTTGATGAAACCGCCGTCGTTGTCGCGCACGATGTCCAGCAGACTCTCGTGCCAGCCCTGGTACTGGGCGAGGAGGCGCGCGCGTACTGCTTGGGTGTCTGCGAGGTCGAGGCCGGCATGCCAGTCGCGGGGGCCGCGGAAGTTGATGTAGGCGCGGACGTGTCCCTTGCTGTTGCGCTGCAGCACCAGGCTGCGGCGGCCTGCCTTGGCCGACATGGTGCCGCGACCGACCAGGTGAGCGATGTTGGGGTGGCGGCCGTCGACGTCGTCGAAGTGGGCTTCCACCAACGTGACACCGGCGTAGAAGGGTTGGGCGTCGGAGAGCGCGGGGCGCACTCGGGACCATGCGCCGTCGGCGCCGATGACCAGGTCGAAGTCTTCTCCGGCGCGGTCATGGTGGTGCAGGCGGGCGGTACCGTTGGGCAGTGGGCTGACGGTTCTTACAGAGTGTCCCCAGCGGACCGTGCCGGGGGCGAGAGAGTCCAGCAGCAGCACGCGCAGCTGTCCGCGGTCGATCTCGGGCCTGCTCAGATCGTCGTCGCCGGCCTGGTCGTGGCGTATCAGGGTCGCGTGGCGGTCGTACAGGCGCCACTCCTGGCCTTCAGGCCGGGACAGGGCGAGGAACTGGTCGAACAGGCCGGCTGTGTGCAGGGCTGCCTGGCCTGTGTCTTCGTGGATGTCGAGGGTGCCGCCCTGCGAGCGGGAGTGCGCGTCGGTATCACGCTCGAACACCGTGACCGGCACGCCGTGCTGCTGCAGGACACGAGCGCAGACGAGACCGCCTAAGCCGGCGCCGGCGATCGCGATGCGAGGGGTGGTGGACATGAGGGTCACGCTCCATTCGACGGTTGAAGGGAGACCGGTGTGTCTTGTGGTGACGCCCTGCTCCGGGCACGGCGGATCAGTTGGTCTGGTGCGGGAACGCGTCCTGCGGTTCCGGCAGCTGAGTGCCGGTCAGGCGTCCCCACTCACAGAAGCACAGCAGATACAAAAGTACAACCGCTCCGATTTTTGAGTCGCTAACCTTTGAGATCAGATCCCCTCAAGGGGGTAAGGTGGGGGCATGACCGAGACAACGACAGGACGCCGCGAACGCAAGAAGGCCCATACGAGGCAGGCCCTGGCGGATGCCGCGGTGCGGCTGTTCACCGAGCACGGCTTCGACAACGTCGGGGTGCGCGAGGTGGCAGAGGCGGCCGACGTCTCGCTGAGCACGCTCTTCAAGCACTTCCCCAGCAAGGAAGCCCTGGTCTTCGACCTGGACGCGGACATCGAGAGCGCCCTGGTCGCCGCCGTTCGCGATCGGGCCCCCGGCCAGCCCGTGCTGCACGCCCTGCGCGACCACATGGTGCACTCACGAACGGCCGTGCGGACCGACGACCCGACTTTCGTCCTCGTCGAATCCACCCCCGCCCTGCGGGACTACGCCCGGCGCATGTGGTCACGCCACGAGAACACGCTGGCCGCCGCCCTCGCCGAGGCCACCGGGCTCGCCCCCGACTCCCCCGCCGTCTCCGGCCTGGCGCGCTTCGCCCTGGAGACCCCCGGCATCGCCCGCGCGAGCGAAGACCCGGCCAGGACCATGCGCGACCTGTTCGCCCTGCTGGAACACGGCTGGGCCGTCACCCCCCTGGCACAACAGGAAGACCGCCCGGGCCGGAACGGGTGACCGCGACCTCCCGACAGGTCGCAACGCTCTCGCCGAATGAAATACTCACCCGCCAACTCGAGCGCCCATCACCGGCATTGAGCCCGGCAGTGGAGGTCATCAAGTGCCGGCCCGGTCCGCGTACGGGCGCCTACGGCGTCGCCTGCGGGGGCTTCGCCGTGAGGTCACAGCCACGCTTTGCCCTTCCGCCTGTCGCCGATCGAGCGGTTGCAGTGCCTCGGGATGACGTCGATCGAGCGGACCGCGCATCCGCGGTTCAAGCGGCACATGCCTGGGCTCCCGGCTACGGACGTGGGAGCGAACGGGTCCTGACGTTGTGGCCGATCGTCGGTCCGGTCACGCAGTGCTCAGTTCGCGCATCCTGATGGCCGGTTTCGCCTTTTGCCCGGTCAGGACCCTCGGCCAAGACCAGGTGCGAACCGTCGAGCCGGAACCGGACCGTACGGCGGCCGTCACCGGTGCGGTCAGCGAGGCCGACGGCTTGCCACTCCGATACCCGCTCCAGCACGGTCGGCTCCTCATGGCGGGTAGTTCCCGCACCCTCTGTTTGTCAATCGCGCTTGCGTTTGCGGTACGCGTGGGGCAAGGTCGCCTTCATGACTACCTCCGGACCCGTACCCCGCGTCGGCCTGACTGCGCCGGAAACCCGCGAGCTCGACCGGCTCACCCAGCAGGTGGAAGCGTGCGCGGCCGCCCTGGAGCAGGCGCGGGCCGCGCTCGGCGAGGCAGCCGGGCGGATCGCCGCGGGCCACGGGCGCGGCGGACCGGCCGCGGTCGCCGCCCGCGTGGGATGGTCACGCCAGCACGTCTCCACCCTGACCGCCGCCCACCGCCGGCAGCAGCAGCAGCCCGAACAGGACGCGGCATGAGCACCGCCCCCGAACCCTCCCACGAGCCCGGCCTGCCCCAGCCGGCCGCCCGCGCCGAAGAGCTGCGCGCAGCGCTCTCCCGGCTCGCACCCGATCTGGTCGCGACCTTCGACGCCGAGCGGGCCGAGGCCGTCGCCCGCGCCCGCCAAGACGTCAGCTCCGCGCCCATGCGCAGGTTCCTGCGCCAGTGGGCCCTGCACGTCGCCATCGAACGCCACCCCCAGCAGGCCGCCCGGCTGCGCCTCCTCGAGGCGCGGGCCGCCGAGGTCACCGACCTGGAAGAGGCGCGGGCGATCGCCGCGGAGATCGGACAGATCATCGACAAGGCAGCCGCCGAGGCCGGGCTGTCCCATGGCGGGGAGTCTTGAGCGGCTGGGGGTGGGAGTACGACCCTGACGCCGAGCACGTGGTCAAAGGACTGCCCGGCCACGTCGTGGCCGAGGTGGAACGGCTTTCGGACGAGCTTGTCGCCCTCGCCGATGTCGGCGTCGACGTCACCGACATCGGCGAAGGCGCCCGCCGGGGCGTGCCGGGCGGAGTCCGCCGCATCCCTCTCCTGGCCGACGGCTGGTTCTACGCCCTGCCCCTGCCCCGCCTGACGCTGATCGCCATCATCCGCGTCATCCCCCCGTACACCGACCTGTAGAGCGACGACCGGCACGCCCGCGCGTCGGCCGCGGCGTCAGCCGGCTGGGGACCACCCCGGGACGGTCGGCAAGACCTTCTCCGCGACGCGCAGCAGCGCCGCATCGTCCCGGAGGCCGCCGTCGGTCCGCCAGACGCTCAGTTCGAACGAATCGCCTTGGTCCTGAACGTCCTTGGCCACCGACAGGACCCGTGCCGGAACGCCCGGGCCGCTGGAGGAGTCGCTTCCGTCGAGCCGGAACCGGATCTGCAGGGTCTGGTCCGAGTAGAGGGCCGCCGGGCGGCCCAGTACCGTGCGTCCCGGCACGGTGTCTCCCATCAGCCGAGCCGTACGTCCCACGGGGAGGCCGCCGTAGCCGGCGTCCAGCGTCACCGTGTACCCCTCGAACTCCACCTTGGCGGTCGGCATGACGATCGCCTCGCCCGTGCCGCCGGGCCGGAACGACCTGCTGCCTCCGCTCACCGTCCGCGCCTCCCGGCCCGGTATGCCCAGCAGGGCGTCGAGTCCGGGCTGGTACAGGGCCTCGCACAGTTCCCGGCCGGACGCGCGCCCAGGCGTCTTCGCGGTGTCCGCGTCTGCACAGGTGGACGGCTTCCGACGGTCATGGTTCCCTTCGCCCTCCCCCCCCACCACCACAGGCCCAGTGCGAGCACCGGCACCAGCACCAGGGCCGCGGCCGCCTGCCCCCACGCGCGGCCGCCCTTGTCGCGGCGTCGATGTCCTCGCCCATCTCCCCCTGTCGTTCCCGCGCCCCACAACGTGCCGGGATCCTCACCCGTCAAGATCGACACGTCGGGCGCGGGCCGCCCCGGAGGTGCAGGCCGAGAGGGTTCGGGAACGATGACGGTGTTCGCCTCCTCAGTGCGCCGTACCTGCCGGATCTGGGATCGACGACGGCCGGTCCAGGTCCTGGGGCAGCAAGGACGCTATCCAGGCGTCCCGGCGGGACCCGTTCTGGACCGTGCGGGCGCGGTGGGTTCCCTCCAGGACGTAGCCGACCCGTTCCGCGCAGGCGAGGGAGGCCTCCTTGCCCACTTCCACAACAGGCCCGACTGACAACCCGTCACTGCCAACACCCACTGACGCCAAACCGGCGCATCGCACGCGCGGGCGGGAGCCCCGCTCCAGGGCGCACCACGGCGCGCAGCACAGGCCCGCCTCCGGGCCGGGCGGCGAGCGGCGGGAGTGCCGGCTGCAGCGGCCGACCCGGGCGCTCGCGCTGGCGCCGGGGCTGCGGGCCGAGCTGGAGCACCGCGGGCTGCCACCGGAGTGTGAGCCGGTCCCGGCCGACGCCGCGAAGTCCGGGCAGACGCTTGTCGGGAGAGGGCTGCCCTTGGGGGCGGGGCTGACCGGCCGGCTGGTCGTCGCCCTGCCCAAAGGCACTGTGGGCGGGGCAGCGGTGTACACGGGCCTTGGCCGACCCGGGCGAGTTCCTCGGCTCCGAGGCGTCGCAGGAGGTCCTGCCCGTGGCCTTCAGCGCCGTACGCGAGATCCAGGGAGCCTGTTGCGTGCACTCCGCGCTCAAGGCGTCCGGTGCCGGGCAAAGCGTGGAGCGCATGATCCGTGACCGCCATGGGCAGGCTCTGGCGGCCTTGACCACTACCGACAGGCGGTCGACGTTCGCGACCGACTGTGTTCCCTGGCGGGGCAGATGGTGTGGAGGACAGCATGAGTCGCTCGCGTGATGGGGGAACGCCATGCCCAGCACGGAGCGACCCGCCCGGCGGCCGAGCCGGTGTCACCCGATTTCGACGAGAGGCTGCCCGCGATGGGTTCTGTGTCAGCGAACGGTCACCCCTACGACACCTACCTCAGTCCGGACGCTTCGCCACGCCTGTGGGACGGCACACTCCTCAGTCAGCTGAAAACTCCGTGGCACGACCTCACCGAACGAGCGAGGCCCTTTCCGGTCCAGTGCAACTACTTCCACTCCGCGGCCACGGAAGCAAGCGATCGGTGGCTGCGGCAGACGGTGACGCTGGAACCTCAGGTGTACGACCGGCTCCAGCGCGAGGACATCGGGGGCTTCTCCTCCTGGGTCTATCCCGACGCCACCGCAGGACAGGTCCGGGCCCTGAGCGACTTCCACCAGTGGGTGGTAGGGCTGGATGACCAGATGGACCGCCGCACCACCCTCGACACCAACCTGTCGGCCTGCACGATGCTGGAATCCCTCGGCACCGTCGAACTGGCCCCCTTCGACGACATCTTCACCCGCATGCGCGCCCTGGACATGACCGACCGCTGCGCCGAACAGTTCCTCAAGGCCATGCACCTGTACGGGGCATCGTCACGCCAAGAGGTCAAGGCATGCGAAGGCCAGACCGGGTTTGCCTCCCTGCCCGACTACGTGGCCAACCGCCGCGCATCGGCGGCGATGCCCGTCTACTTCGCGCTGGTCACCTGGATCTCCCGGATCGACCTGCCCGACGAGATCTACCAGCACCCCCTCGTGAGGCTGCTGGAGAATGCCTGCAGCGACTACGCGATGCTCTACAACGACGCCGGATCCTTCATCAAGGAATACCTGGCCGGCCGCAGCGAGGGGACCTTCGTGCGGCTGCTGTCCGAGCAGCACGGCCTCTCCGTGCAGGACACCTTGTACGAGATCGCCGATATGGCCGCGGCCGCGGCAGACGACCTCGAAGCAGCCAGCGACCAGATCGAAGACTGCGACCTCCCCGCACACCAGCGAGAGCAGGTCCACCGCTACGCCGACGGGCTGCGCAAGTACACCGGCGGCGTCAACCGCTGGAGCAACCACACCTGCCGCTACCTCATCGGACAACCCCTGACCACCATGCCCCCCACCTCCGACAAGGGCGACATCCATCACCTGCGGGACCACGCCGGGTAGGGCCAACACACTCGTTCGGGCACGGCTGCCCCGGAACTCATACCTGCCCTGGCTCCGCCTGGGTGCGTGCCGCCTCCCGGACGGAGACGCGGTCACGGGACCGGGCGAGCAGGAACGAAGAGCACAGGCGTCGTCAGCTCCCCGTCCACAACCTCTTGGACGGGCCAGCCCGTCACATCGAGCAGCAGCCCGTCCAGCAGCCCGCCGGACAGCTCGACGTAGTCGTGGCCCGGCCGCGGGCCCTGGGCGGGACCGCCCGGCTCCGCCCCGCACACCTGCCGGTCCCACCATGAAGCGCCCATGCGCGCAGCCTCTCCTGCGGGCCCGGCGGCCGGGCGGGGATGCCCGTGGGTGGCCGGGTGCCCGACGCAGTCGGGGGACGGGCAGGGGCGCGGGCGGGCGCGGTTCACGCAGTGGACCCCGCCCTCGATGTGGTTCTCCGCCGCCCGGCCCTCGGCCGGCCCGTGGTCAGGGCACCAGGACACGGCAGTGACCCCGCCGCAGGCATGGCGCACGCACCCGCAGCCGGCGCCCGCGCCCGCGTGCAGGACCGCGTGATGGGCCACACCCCCGTTCCGGGCGGCCGCTCCCCGCAGGCCGGCCGGCCAGGCCAGCGTCACCCGCAGGCCGCCCGACCCCGAACGGAACCGCTCCACCACCCGCACCCGGCCCAGCACCGCCAACGGCACGGTGCCCGGCGCGGTCAGCCGGCCCAGCGCCGCCCCGAACTCCCCCGCCGCCAAGGCAGCCAGCTCGTCGGCGTCCGCATCGGTAGACCAGCCGGGCAGCTCGTCTGCCCCCTCGGCGTCGTCGGCGAGGGCCAGGTGCGGGCCGTCGAGGCGGAACCGGACCGTGCGCCGCCCCGGGCCCACCATGGTGAGCGACGCGGACGGCATGCCCACGGGCACCTCGATCCTGTCGTGGGCCAGCAGCCACGCCACCACCGCCGGCCGGCCGAACTGCGGGAGCACGTCCGTGCCGCCGGACAGGGCGGGGAAGTCGGCATGCCGGCGGCGCCAGGCAACCACCGCGGCCCGGGACAACCGGGTCCAGGGAGGCGAGCAGGGAGCGGCGGCCCGCGCGGGTAGCGCGCACCGCCCGCCAGCCGACCGGGGGCCGGGCGACGGCGAGCAGGGCGACGTCCTCGGCGGAGTACAGCGGGACCGTGGTGACGCCGCCGTGGTGCTTGCAGTCGACCGTCACCGATCCCACGGGTGAGACGAAACCCAGCCGCACCGCGGCGTCGAAGTCGACGCCGCGGACCCCGAGCCGGCGGGCTGCCTGGTCCGGGCCGAGGGGGACGTACCGGTCGAGGAGGACCGGCAGGTCCCGGCGGCGTGCGAGGGCTGCCACCTCGTCCGCGTGCACTACCGGCACATCCACCGGACCACCCAGCCGCAGCAGGAACCCCGCCGCCACCAGGTCCGCGAAATGCGGCGCAGGCAGATCAAACACACCCTCCCGGAACGCAGGGACCAGCGGGCCAACCACGGGTCTACGCCAGCCGACTGCTGCTGTCCGGAACACCCCCGCGGACGCGGGGGTGAACCGCTCGCTTCGACGGCCCACCAGTGCTGGCGGCAGTGCTCCCCGCCGACGGGCGCGGGCCGCGGCACGGCGAAGGGCCGCCACCCCAGGCGGGTGACGGTCCTCAAGACAGCTACGGAGCGGGGGGTGAACTCCACATCCGTGCCGCCACAGCCGGCCGCAATGTCCAGCAGCCGGCCAGCGGCAGAGTCCGTTCAGCCGTACCTCGCTGGGCACATTGATGAGTACGCCGACGCCGCTGCCAGCAGGTCACCCTCAGGGATGGACCGCGTCATCCCTTGGTGGTAACGGTGATCATCCCAGCCCCGAAGCCTCCTACCGTCGGCACAAACCCAACGGAAGGAAGACCTATGCGCCTGGCCCCTGCCCTCCGAGCCCTCCTGGCCACTGCCGTCCTGGTCGGCGGGACCGTCATGGCCACCGCCACCCCCGCCGGCGCAGCCACCTGCCCGACCCGCGAATCCCCCAAAACCGACGCCGGAAAGGCCAGCTGGACCCTGACCTGCCGCCAGGTCGAAGGCCAGACCGCGCTCTACGTCGACGGGTGGGTGGAGGACACCCGTCGCGACGCCCTGTGCGCGGTCGTCCGGATCACCCCGGAAGGACGGAACTACGCGGACGAGGTACGGGCCTGCGGCTACGGCACCCGCGTCCAGATCGACAAGTTCTACCAGGGCCGCAGCGCCATCGTGAGGCTCGCCGTCAGCAGGTGAAGCCCAGCACGGCGGCCGGCGAGGTGCACCACATCACCTCGCCGGCGCGCTACCGAACCCAGAGGAGATGCGCCGCATACCCCGCCGCTTCGCTCAAGTTTGGCGAACTCGTCGAGGTAAACAGTCCTGGGTGACGCCGTCGAGCGTCACAGGGGTCCTCCAGCACGGTCAGGACGGCGCACGCCACGAAGGACACCCCCTCCCGAGGAACCCGTCCACGCCTCCTCAGGGTCCCGCGCCGCGCCCGCCGCTGCGGAGCAGCTGCCGAGTTCTACGAGCCGGAGGCCGGCCGCCACGTCCCACCGGACCGGGTCTGGTCGGCGAGGCTTTGCGGGGACCACCTCGTCACTGCCCGGCGCGAGGTACTGCGGCAGTTCGCAGGCGGCATCGACGCGGACAACCGGCGCGTACACCGGACCTTCCGGCACCCTGGTCACCCCACGGCAGCCGAGATCACAAACCACACCAGGGAGAGACCAGGCACAACCCACCCAACCCCCGCTGACGACCAACCAGCGCCACCAGCAGACCCGTTCACAAGGCCTCATGTGTAAGACTGGCCCGTTCCCGGTTTACGCATGTGCTTGTCCGCGACAGAGAGGTCCCCATGCCCACGATCACGACCGACCACGGCCAGCAGGTGCACTACAGGGACCACGGGAGCGACGGACAACCGGCCGTCCTCCTCCTGCACAGCTTCTTCATGGACGGCGAGATGTTCGCCGCCCAGGTTGCCGACTTCGGCGGCGAGTTCAGGCTGATAACGATGGACGAACGCGCCCACGGCGGCACCCCAGCCGACGCGCCCTTCGACTACTGGGACGTTGCCCACGACGCACTCGCCCTCCTCGACCACCTCGGTATCGCCCGCGCGGCAGTCATCGGCACCAGCCAGGGCGGATTCATCGGCATGCGGATGGCGCTGCTCGCCCCGGAGCGCGTCGCCGCGCTCGCGCTGCTCGGCACCTCGGCCGCGGCGGAGGCCCCCGAGGTAGCCGCTGCCTACCGGCAGTCCGCCGCCATCTGGGCCGAGCAGGGCCCCGTCGACGCGCTCATCGAGCAGACCGCCGCCATCTGCCTGGGCGGCGCCCGCCACCCGGAGTGGGAGCGGAAGTGGCGCGCCTACCCCACCGAGCAGGTCCTCCTGGCCATCGAGGCGCTGGCGGGCCGGGACGACATCGTGGCCCGCCTGCCCGAGATCACCTGCCCGGCACTGGTCCTGCACGGCACGGACGACGCCGCGTACACGGTGGCGGCGGCCGAGCAGATCGTGGCGGGCATCCCGAAGTCGGAGCCCCTCGTCACCGTCGAGAGGGGCAAGCACTTCCTCAGCTTCACCAACGCCGAGGCGGTCGACCCCCACCTGAGGACGTTCCTCCACGCCCAGCTGTGAGCAGCCCGCCCGCCCAACCCGTCTTCACGATCCCGCTGGCCGACGGGCACCACCTTCACGTAGTCCGCCGGCCGTGGAATGAGGACCCAGGCGGCGACTACGTCCTGCACCACTCGGCTGGGAACGTTCTGGCCGCCAAGGCGGCGCCGCCGCGGGCACGGGCTGCGGCCCGGCGCTGCAACGCCTGGAACGACAGCCGGCCCTCCTCGGCATCTCAGACGACCAACTCGCCATCGAGGACCAAGCCGTTCGTGTGGGTCGCGTCGAGGATCTTCAGGTGGTCGATTCCAGTCGGTGGGGCCGGCTCCGGCGGTGTCTCCGGACTCGCCTTCGGATGGGTGTGCCGGCCCACCCGGTGCGGGACGGCCTTGCCCGCGGTCTTCCCCGAGGCCCTCACTTCGATCTCGGTCAGGTCGAACGGGTCGAAGACCAGCTCGACTTTCATCCCGGCCAGCATCGGGTCGACTTCGTAGCTGTTGCCGTGCAGGCTGACCGTCGCGGTTTTCGTCACGGTCCGGAACTCCGACCACAGAAACGCCTCCCGAAGATCAGCGGGGCTGGGCAGCGGCAGCGGCCGGGGAATCGAACCCGGCCACCGTTCGATCGGAGGCTGCCCGGTCTCCGAGTGCACCGTGCGGTGATAGACCGTCTCCACCCGCGCGGTGAAAAGCCTGTTCAGCTCAGTGAGGTGCTCAATCTGACCGACCCGTTCGTCATCAAGCTCGACCAGGAACTGGTCACGGACGGTGCGGAAGAACCGTTCGATTTCGCCTCGGCCCTGAGGGCGTCCGGGCTTGGAATGGGTGAGGCGAACGGCCAGGGACGCGCATGCCCGCAAGAGCCACGTGTCCACGAAGGCACTCCCGTTGTCGACGTAGATCGACTCCGGGACGCCGCGGGAAGACAGCGCTGGCCGCAGGGCTGCGGCCAGGCGGACGGTGTCCTCGGCGAACCCGAACCGGTGGCCCACGATCGCCCGGCTGTGATCGTCGATGAAAGCGAACAGGTATGTCTTGCGCCCGCAGATCTCCGGTCCGTGCAGGGCGTCCCCGGTCCACAGCTCGTTGCCGCAGGTGGCCTCGAACCGGCCGAACACGCTGGGCTGGCCGCCCTCGCCGGTGCCCGTGAGACCGATGCCGGCGAAGTGCCGCTGCAGGGTCCGGTCGGTCGGCGACCAGCCCTGCGTCGTCCGCAGGATCCGCTGGATCTGCGCGGCCGTGCGGGCCGGGTTCTCCTTCTTCAGCGCGGCCGCCAGGTCCAGCACCTCCACCGGGGTCCTCGGGGTGACCTGCCGCTGGGCGGGAACCAGGGCGGGAAACCCGCCCGCGCGGTAGTGCCGGACCCAGCGTGCCGCGGGCGACCCGCACCTGCCGGGCCCGCTCCGCCCGGCGACGTTCCTCATCCTCACTCGGTGACATAGGCAACCCACCTCACGTCTCGAACAGAGCCCCCGCTTCACCGGCGGACACGATCAAGACTTCCGGCACCTCCCGATCCCGCCCAGGGACGGCCCGTGTTGATCAAATGGCTGTAGAAGGCGAGGTCAGAACCTTGCCGCCTATCACCCGGCCGGCGAACTCCCACCGCGACACCGTGAGCATCTGCGGCCACCTCGCCACGGCTGCCTGATGCGCCGCTGCGACCGCCAAGACGGCATCGGCGAGCGTCGACGGCGCCGCATCCGGCATCACCGGGTCATCGGCGAGTGCGACCAGAGCGATGGTGAAATGCCGCCGGACGTCCTCCGCCCGTCCAGTGAACGCCCGCAACCAGCCGCGGACCGTGCCCTCGGCGAGGCCCAGCATCGCGGCGACCCGCCGGTGCCCCATTCCCAAGGCCGCTATCTCCAGCCCGGCCCCGATCACGGCGGCCGCATCCGCCCGCCGTGGCCAGGACACCTCCGCCAGCAGCATGTGCGTGACGCCGCAGCCCGAACAACGCGTACGACGCGGCCGCAGAAGCAGCCGAGCCCCCAGATCACCCCGGATCTCCCGGGCCCTGCCATGGCCCCACGGCGCCAGAACCGACGAACACACCGGACATGTCAGCCGACCGGCCCGCAGGCGCCGTTCCACCAGCAGCGCATCCGGGTCCACGATCAGCACGGCAGCCTCCGCAGCCCACAGCGTGCTCCCGTTCCGAGCACGGCCGAAGTACCGCCAGCCTGCCCAAACATCAAAGGATCATGTAGCCCGACAAGGCCCGCCCGCGTGCACTCACCACGTCCTGGTCCGAGGATGTTCAGATCGCGTATCGGTCCTGGTCAATCCCAATGACCGGCAGTCGAACGACTGTTAAGAAGGCACCACAGATTGGAAGGTCCGGCCCGGAGCTCAGACATCGACCGGGATCCGTCAAAGAAGGGGCGCCGTGCATACAAAAGCCAGGAGGGTGCTGCGGCGGAAGTCCTTCGTCGCCCTGTCACTGCTGTTCACCGTGTTGCTCGGAGGGTTCGTCCTCGGCGCATGGGTGAGTATGGCCGACAGCGGGCTGGACTCCGACGCCCTCACAGTTATGGCTGCATGCTTGGGCGGGATCGCCTTCATCCGGCGAATCACCGGGTCACGCATCGTGCTCGGCGAGAGAGTCCTGTCCGTGGTGAATCCGGTGTTCACCCACGACATTCCCTACCGAACCGTGGCCAACGTGGCAGCCGACAACGGCGGGACCCTGACCATCACCACGTCGCAAGCCCTCGACATCGGGGCCTTCGGGTTCGCCGGGTCAATCATCGATCACTTCGTTGGCTCCACCGACCGGGCCGTTGCCCAGATCAAGGCCTGGCGCACGAAACGGCGGGACCTGTGCACGGACTCCCGTACAGTCCGGCGTTACACAAGGGCATGGATCGCCGACGGCTGCACCGTTGGGATGCTCGTCTGTATCGTCCTCGTCGGCGCCATCGGAGGCTGACCGACACCGGCCGAGCAACACCCGAACTCCGCAGGCGACCCCGTACACGATATGCCGTGGGCCTTCGCGGACACTTCGAGACTCGCTCGCGCTCACCGTGTCGTCGCACACGAAGAGGCAGCCAGGACCCAGACACGATCACAGCCCGTGTGCAACGGAAGTGTCGCCGTCACCCCTTCTCATGGCCACGCAGAGAGTCGTCTAACAACCGGTAGCGGCACGAGACCCACCGCGCGCCAGCAACCCCGCAACCTGCGGCTACCAGCAGGAACCGAGCCGCCAGCCCTCCGCACACCGTTCACAGCGTCCCCCGAACGCCCAACCCCATCCGCCGGGTGACCGGGTGCCCGACATGGTCGGGGGACGTTCAGGAACGGGCAGCGGCGCGCACGCGGGCGCGGTCCGCGCAGTGGATCCCGCCCTCGATGTGGCTCTCGCTCGCCCGGCCCTCGGCCGGACCGTGATCCGGGCGCCACGACACGGCGGTGACCCCACCGCAGGCATGGCACACGCACGGACAGCCGGCGCCCACGCCCCCGCCCGCGGCGAGGACCGCGTGATGGGCCACTCCCCCGGACGGCGCCGCCGTACCCCGCAGGCCCACGGGCCAGGCCAGCGTCACCCGCAGACCGCCTGCCCCCGACCGAAACCGCTCGCCTACGCGCACCCGGCCCACTACCGCCAGCGGCACCGCCCCCGGCACGGTCAGCCGACCCAGCGCCGCCCCGAACTCGCCCTCGGTCAGAGCGGCCAGGGCGTCGGCATCCTCGTCGGTCGACCAGCCGGACAGCACGTCCTCCCCTTCGGCGTCCTCGGCGAGGACCAGGTGCGGGCCGTCAAGGCGGAAGCGGACCGTGCGGCGCCCCGGGCCGACCACGGTCAGGGCGGCCGACGGCATCCCGATCGGGATGCCGATCTTGTCGTGGGCCAGCAGCCACCCCACCACCGCCGCACGGTCGAACTGCGGGTGCACCTCCGTACCGCCCGCGGGGGCGGGGAAATCGTCATGGCGGCGGCGCCAGCTCTGGACCGCAGCCCGGGACGGCCGGGGAAAGGGCGGCGAGCGGGGAGCGGGCGCCCGCGGGAGCGGCGTACACCGCCCGCCAGTCCACCGACGGCCGCGCCACCGGGAGCAGCGCGACCGCCTCGGCCGAGTAGAGCGGGACGACCGTGACGCCGCCCTGCCGCTTGTAGTCGATCTCCACCGAACCCACCGCGGCGACCCAGCCGAGGCGCACCACGGCGTCGAAGTCGACGCGGCGAACCCCGAGGCGGTGGGCGGCCTGGTCCGGGCCGAGGGGAACGTGCCGGTCCAGCAGCACCGGCAGGTCCCGGCGGCAGGCGAGGGCGGCCACCTGATCCGGGTGGACGTCGGGGAACTCGGCGTCGCCGCCGAGGTAGACCAGCAGCCCGGCGCGGACGAGGTGGCCGACCGCCGAGGCGGTCACCCGCGGCCGGCACCGCAACGGCTCCCCCAACGCCTCCGTCAGCCGGTCGGCGGCCTCCACCACCGCCCGCGACCACTGCCCTGGGCCGGCGTCGGCCGGCGGGACCAGGCCCGTACCGGCAGCCCACCGCCAGGCAGCCTGCGGCTCGAACTCGTCATAGACCTCGCGTACCGAACGGCGCATCCGAACCACACTCCAAACACACGACGGCGCGGCCCGCCCGCCCGCCCCAGAGCGACGTCGGCGCCCAAGCCTGAGGCCAGGTGTGAGCAGACAGCTGTACCCGCACCAGGACGAAACCGTCGACGCGGTACTGCGTGCCGTTGACCTGCCCGCGTTGGCCACCCCCGACCGGGAACTGAGCACCCAGGTCGTCGTGGGCGGGGGCCGAGCGCGCAGCGGTGGTCAGGTACACCGTGAACTCTCCGAGGGTGTGGGCGGTCGGTTTCCCAGCTCTGTCGGGGATCTTGGATGTCATAGGACGTGGAGAGTGGGATCACCCCACCCCCGAACTGGCTGGGTGGGTACTTTCGCCGTGGCGACCTTTTACCTTGGTTCCATGAGCGAGACGGGCGCGAGAGGTCGGGTCGAGAGGCCACACGAGGATGTCCACGCCCGTGAGCACGGTGCCCGCGCGCGGTGCCTGCCCGAGCCGTGGATGTGCGATGTCTTCCATCTCGACGGCAGCCTGAGGGATATTCGGGTCCTTGACACGACCCGTGGCGAGTGGATTGCGGTCCTCGATCGGCTGCGTGCTGTGGCGGACGAGACCGAGGTGGAGCACCCCTACCCCCAGCTCGACCCCGCCCATCCCTTCTTCACCGACCTCTTCCACGCCTGGGCAGACGACCCCGAGGGCGAGGCAACTACGTTCTCCTTCCGAGCCCGCTTCGGCGCCGTGTGGTTCGCCGCCCTGCCTTGCTTCGAGGAGGAGATCGAGTTCTCCGTCTGGCCCGAGGACGTCCTCGACGGGGCGGGGGTGGCCGCCGTGCTGCGATTCCTGGTCGAGATCGCGACTACGAGTCAAAGACGCGCTCTGCTGACTGGCGAAACCGTGCAGTACTGCCCGGAGATGCCGACGCTGATCTCCCACGACCCTGTCACCGGCCTCACTTCCCACATCTGAAAGGGTGTCGTGGACGTCCTCGACGGCCCGTGCCGATGGCGCTCTCGCTCTGCTGGACGACGTGCCGTGGGAGGTGCGGCTGGAGCCGACACGGCGGATGCGCGTCGAGTCGCTCCGATGGCGCGAGGGCGACCGGGTGGCGCTGCGGCGGACCGTCGCCGGCCGCTACCTCGACTTCGACCGCGGCACAGAACTCGCGCGGGGCGAGGACACGCTCTGCGAGATCAACCGGAACGCCTGAACCGCCCCTCGGCCGCACCCTCCCGCACCGACCGGCCACCCCCGGCGACGGGACGCCGCCCCGCCACACGAACCGGCCCGGCTCCACGCCGCCGGGACCGGCTCCGGGCATACGGAAGCGGGGGGGGGGGGCCCGGGGGGGGGGGGGGCGGGGGGGGGGGGCCCCCCCCGGGGGGCGCCCCCCCCCCCCCCCCCCCCCCGCCCCGCCGCGCCCCCCCCGCGCCCCGCCCGCCCAGCCCGC
>NZ_JBNNPF010000065.1:0-39727 GCF_050275515.1 Streptomyces sp. NPDC004126
ACGCCCGGTTACATTCCGAACCCGGAAGCTAAGCCTTTCAGCGCCGATGGTACTGCAGGGGGGACCCTGTGGGAGAGTAGGACGCCGCCGAACAACCCGCCCTTTTAGCTCAGTCGGTAGAGCGTCTCCATGGTAAGGAGAAGGTCAACGGTTCGATTCCGTTAAAGGGCTCCAAGTGAAAAGGCCCCCGCCATTTGGCGGGGGCCTTTTTTGTTTTTACCGGACCCGTGTCGCCGCCGCCTCGATGAAGGCGGTGACCGCTTCCTCGAACCGGGCCTCGATCGCCATGACCGCCTGGCGGTCAGCGGCATGGGAGATGGCCCCGAGGTGGGCCGATATCGCGGTCATCAGCGGATGCAGGCCGGCGTCGTCAGTGACGAGGCGCAGCCGGAAGGCGGCGGCCTCGGCAGCTGCTCCGAGGCGGTCGCTGTCCAGTTGGGCGGCCTGGAGCTCCTCGCGCGTGTCCTGGTCCCGCAGGGCCCGCTGGCGGCGGAACCACAGAGTGATCAGCCCGCGTTTGAGTTCGGTGACGGCGGCGGCGTACGTGCTGAAGGCTGCCAGCTGCTCCTGCCGGAGCCGTTCCGCTCGGTTCACCGCCTCGGCTCGTTCGGCAGTGCGCCGCTGGAACAGGTACGTGCTCCAAGAGCCGATCAGCGTGCCGCCGACGGCGACCGCGCTGGTGAGAACAGCAAGAAGGATATTCACGCGCCGGAGTCGACCACACGGTCCGCCGGAACGACAGGGGGCGGCCCCCCGGGGACGGCTCAGGGCTCAGTCGCCCGTGCGCTGTTCCGGGACGCGGAAGGCCAGGATGGCCATGTCGTCCGAGGCCGGTTCGGCCGCGAAGCGTTCCACCGCGCGCAGGACGCGGGAGGCGACCGCGCCAGCGGTGAGGCCGGTGCAGGTGGTGAGGACCTCCGCGAGGCCGTCGTCGCCGAGCATCCGGGTGCCCTCGCGGCGCTCGGTGACGCCGTCCGTGACGCACAGCAGGACGTCACCCGGGTCGAGGGTCATGGTCTGTTCGTAGAGGTCGAGGTCGTCGATCACACCCAGCAGCGGCTGCGGCTCCGCGGCCGGCGTGACCTCGCCGTCCGGGCGCAGCCGCAGCGGGAGGGGGTGGCCGGCGCAGACGACCTTCATCAGGGCGCCGCCGTCGGGCTGCGGGTGCAGTTCCCCGTAGAGGAGGGTGAGGAAGCGGCTGCGGGCGCCCTCGTCGAGGATCGCCGCGTTCAGGCGTTCCAGGACCGCCGGCCCGCCGAGGCCCTCGCGGGCCAGGAGGCGCAGGGCGTGGCGGGCCAGGCCGGTGACGGCGGCCGCCTCGGGGCCCGTACCGCAGACGTCGCCGATGGCGAAGCCGTACGCGCCGTCGCGGATCGGGAAGACGTCGTAGAAGTCGCCGCCGACCTCGTTGCCCTCGCCGGCGGCGCGGTAGATGACCTCGACCTCCATGCCGGGGATCGCGGGGGAGCCGGGCGGCAGGAGGCTGCGCTGGAGGGAGCGGCTGATGGCGGTGCGCTCGGAGTAGAGGCGTGCGTTGTCCAGGGCCAGGGCCGCGCGGCGGGAGAGGTCGTCGGCGAGTTCGAGGATCTCCTGGCGGAAGTGCTCCTCGCTGGGCTTGCCGAGGGTCAGCATGCCGATCACCCGGTTGCGGGCGAGGAGGGGCAGGACGACCGTCTCGCCGCCGACCGCGACGGCCGTCGCGGGCCAGGGGCGGGCGCCGGCCTCGCGGACCGGCTCGGGCGGGTCCACGCGGGACAGCAGGGCCTTCAGGCCGTCGATGCGCTCCTCGTCCTCGTGCAGGACGTAGGCGAGGTAGGGGTCCGAGGCCTGGTCGGCGATGGTGTAGACGGCGCACCAGGTGGCGAGCGTGGGGACGGTCATCTGGGCCATGAGGGCCAGGGTCTGGTCCCGGTCGAGGGTGCCGGCGAGCAGGTCGGAGGCCTCGACGAGGAAGGAAAGGGAGCCGCGGCGCAGCCGTTCCAGCTCGCCGAGGCGGGCGGACTCGACGGCGAGGGCGATGCGGTCGGCGGCGAACTGGAGGCGCAGGGCCTCCTCGTTCGTGTAGCGGCCCGGGCCTTCGGCGGCGACGCCGAGGGAGCCGGTGAGGCGGCCCTCGACCTTGAGGGGGACGGTGACGACGGAGCGCATGCCGGTGGACTCCAGGAGCGGTACGGCTCCGGGGACGACGGCGAGGTCGTCGTGGACGGCGGGCAGGCGGGCCGATCCGTAGCGGCTGGTGCCGGCCTCGACGGGGACGCGGGCGAAGCGCTGGCGGGTCGAGGGCAGGCCGGTGGTCGCCCGGACCTCCAGCTCGGTCTCGTCGTCGGTGGCCAGCAGCAGGAAGGCGGCGTCGGCGTCGAGCATGTCGCGGGCCCGTTCGACGGTGCGTTGCAGCAGTCCGTCGAGGTCGTCGGGGGCGGGTGAGCCGATGAAGACCTCGAAGGGGTCGGCGGGCCGCGGCTCGCTGTGCTGGCCGTCGGAGGAGGGGCCGCGTACGGGGGTCTGGAGCAGGGCCCGCTCGTCGTCGTGGACGAGGAGGCAGACGATGGAGGGCTCGCCGTGGGCGTCGCGGACCCGCAGGTGGGAGGCGTAGACGGGGATGACGCGGCCGTCGGCGCCGCGGACGCCGTAGCTGCCCTCCCAGCGGGACAGGCGCAGGGCCTCGGCGACGCCGGTGCCGGTGCCCGGGGTCTGGGGCCAGGCGGCGATCTCGGCGAGGGGGCGGCCGACGGCCTTCTCGGCGGGGTAGCCGAAGATGTGCTCGGCGTCGTCGTTCCACGCGGAGATGGCGTCGCCGGCGTCGATCTGGAGGACGGCGACGCGGACCCGGCTCTCGGCCAGGGGCAGGAACTGGTCCGGTACGACGGGGCCGGCGGAGCGGGTACCGACCGGCCGGTCCGGGAGGTCGAGGCGGAACCACACGTGCTTGTGGGTGGCGGTGTACTCGACGCCCCAGCGGGTGGCGAGGGCGGCGCAGAGCATGAGCCCGCGGCCGCTCTCGCGGTCGGGGTCGGCGTACGGGCGCTCGCCGGGGTGGCGCAGGGGCAGCTCGCGCTCGGGGTAGCGGTCGGCGATCTCGACGCGTACGCCGTCCTCGGCGCGCAGGCACAGGACCTCGGCCCTGGTTCCGGCGTGGACCACGGCGTTGGTGACGAGCTCGCTGGTCAGTACGACCGCGTCGTCGACGATGTCCGCGAAGCCCCAGCCCTGCAGCGTGTCGCGCACGAACGCGCGGGCGGCGGCGACCGACCGCCCTTGAGGGTCGAAACTGGCAGCCGCCCGTGCCGTGATCACAAGTCTCCTTCGACGCGGTTGGACATCGGATGCCAGGTTACTTACCTTCGCGGTCGCCATGAGGCCGTCGTACCGGATTCCACCCGCAGGGTGCGGCCGGTGTGCGATGGTGCCGAAGTGTTATCGCCGGGTTCGGCCAGGGTGAAACACTGGGCAGGCTTGGAGAGCCGGCTCTTGGACAGCCGGTGTCCGGTGGAACAGAGGTCGACCCTTTCGGGAGGGACACGGTGGAGTCTGGCGCAGCGGTGCGGCGTACGGGAACGCGGCCCAAGGGAGGGCGGTCCCGGCGGAACGGGACCACGGAAGTCGA
Source organism: Streptomyces sp. NPDC004126 (assembly GCF_050275515.1). NCBI lineage: Bacteria > Bacillati > Actinomycetota > Actinomycetes > Kitasatosporales > Streptomycetaceae > Streptomyces > Streptomyces sp. NPDC004126. The sequence goes on from NZ_JBNNPF010000065.1 coordinate 3,605, forward strand.
CACCGCCGCTCTGAACCGCCTGCTCACGGCCCTGGTGTCGATGCGGGACGGGAACTTCCGCAAGCGGCTGACGGTGTCCGGCGAAGGCGTGATGGCGGAGATCGCCGCCGTCTACAACGAGGTCGCCGACCGCAATCTGCACCTGACCGGTGAGCTGTCCCGGGTCCGGCGGATGGTGGGGCGTGAGGGCAAGCTGAGCGAGCGGCTGGAGACGGGGGCCTGCGAGGGGTCCTGGGCGGCCGCGATCGACGCGTCGAACCAGCTGGTGGACGATCTCGCGCGGCCGGTGTCCGAGGTGGGCCGGGTGCTGTCGGCGGTGGCCGAGGGCGACCTGGACCAGCGGATGGACCTGCGGACGCCGGCTCCGGACGGGGTGGGGCATCCGCTGCGCGGGGAGTTCCTGAAGGTCGGCCGTACGGTCAACAACCTGGTCGACCAGCTGTCGGCGTTCACCGACGAGGTGACGCGGGTGGCGCTGGAGGTCGGTACCGAGGGCAAGCTGGGCGGTCAGGCCCAGGTGCGCGGAATGTCTGGTTCTTGGAAGGACCTGACCGACTCCGTCAACACGATGGCGTACCGGCTCACCGCTCAGGTGCGTGACATCGCCCTCGTCACGACGGCGGTCGCCAAGGGCGATCTGTCGCGCAAGGTCACGGTGCACGTGGCCGGCGAGATGCTCCAGCTGAAGAACACCGTGAACACGATGGTGGACCAGCTGTCCTCGTTCTCCTCCGAGGTGACGCGCGTCGCCCGCGAGGTGGGTACGGAGGGCGAGCTGGGCGGCCAGGCGAAGGTGCCCGGCGTCGCCGGCGTGTGGAAGGACCTGACCGACTCCGTCAACACGATGGCGGGGAACCTGACGGCGCAGGTGCGCGGGATCGCGCAGGTCACGACGGCCGTCGCGAACGGTGACCTGTCGCAGAAGGTGCGGGTCAGCGCGCGGGGCGAGGTCGCGCAGCTGGCCGAAACGATCAATCAGATGACGGAGACGCTGCGGACCTTCGCGGACGAGGTCACGCGCGTGGCCAGCGAGGTCGGTGCGAAGGGCCTCCTCGGCGGTCAGGCGCAGGTGCCGGGTGCGGCGGGTACGTGGAAGGACCTCACCGACTCGGTGAACACGGTCTTCCGCAACCTGACCACGCAGGTGCGGGACATCGCCCAGGTGACGACCGCCGTGGCCAACGGTGACCTGTCGCAGAAGGTCACGGTCGACGTGGCCGGCGAGATGCTGGAGCTGAAGAACACCGTCAACACGATGGTGGACCAGCTCCAGTCCTTCGGTTCCGAGGTGACGCGGGTGGCCCGTGAGGTCGGCGTCGAGGGCGAGCTGGGCGGTCAGGCGCAGGTGCCGGGTGCGGCGGGTACGTGGAAGGACCTCACCGACTCGGTGAACACCGCCTTCCGCAACCTCACCGGGCAGGTCCGCAACATCGCCCAGGTGACCACGGCGGTCGCGAACGGCGACCTGTCGCAGAAGGTCACGGTGGACGTCTCCGGTGAGATGCTCCAGCTGAAGAACACCGTGAACACGATGGTCGACCAGCTGTCCTCGTTCGCCGACCAGGTCACGCGGATGGCGCGGGACGTGGGCACGGAGGGCCGGCTCGGCGGCCAGGCCCGGGTGGAGGGGGTCTCCGGCACCTGGAAGGAGCTCACTGACTCCGTCAACTTCATGGCGGGGAACCTGACTTCGCAGGTGCGTCAGATCGCCCAGGTGACGACGGCGGTGGCGCGGGGCGACCTGTCGCAGAAGATCGACGTGGACGCCCGGGGCGAGATCCTGGAGCTGAAGAACACCATCAACACGATGGTCGACCAGCTCTCGGCCTTCGCGGAGCAGGTGACCCGGGTGGCCCGGGACGTGGGTACCGAGGGCCGCCTCGGGGGCCAGGCGCAGGTCCCCGGTGTGGCCGGTGTGTGGCGGGACCTGACGGATTCGGTGAACGGCATGGCCGGGAACCTGACTTCGCAGGTGCGCAACATCGCGCAGGTCGCGACGGCGGTGGCGCGGGGCGACCTGTCGCAGAAGATCGACGTGGACGCCCGGGGCGAGATCCTGGAGCTGAAGAACACCCTCAACACGATGGTCGACCAGCTGTCGAACTTCGCGGAGCAGGTGACCCGGGTGGCCCGTGAGGTGGGTACCGAGGGCATCCTCGGCGGGCAGGCGGAGGTCAAGGGCGTCTCCGGCACGTGGAAGGACCTCACCCAGTCCGTCAACTTCATGGCGAACAACCTGACCTCGCAGGTGCGCAACATCGCCGAGGTGACCACGGCCGTGGCCATGGGCGACCTCTCGAAGAAGATCACGGTGGACGCCAAGGGCGAGATCCTCGAACTGGTCACCACCGTGAACACGATGGTCGACCAGCTGTCGTCCTTCGCGGAGCAGGTGACGCGGGTGGCGCGCGAGGTGGGTACCGAGGGAATCCTGGGCGGTCAGGCCCGGGTCCGCGGGGTCACCGGCATCTGGAAGGACCTCAGCGACAACGTCAACACGATGGCCGGGAACCTGACGGCGCAGGTCCGCGGGATCGCCCAGGTCTCGGCGGCCGTCGCCAACGGCGACCTGACGAAGAAGGTCACCGTCGAGGCGCGCGGCGAGGTCGCGCAGCTCGCCGACACCGTCAACACGATGGTGAAGACCCTGTCCTCGTTCGCGGACGAGGTCACGCGCGTGGCCCGTGAGGTGGGTACGGAGGGCCGGCTCGGCGGGCAGGCGCACGTCCCGGGCGTCTCGGGGACGTGGAAGGACCTCACCGACTCGGTGAACTTCATGGCGTCCAACCTGACCGGGCAGGTGCGGCAGATCGCCATGGTCACGACCGCCATCGCCAAGGGCGACCTGACCAAGAAGATCGACATCGATGCCCGCGGGGAGATCCTGGAGCTGAAGACGACCATCAACACGATGGTCGACCAGCTGTCGTCCTTCGCCGACCAGGTGACGCGGGTGGCGCGCGAGGTGGGTACCGAGGGCATCCTCGGCGGCCAGGCCCGGGTGCGGGACGTGGACGGCACCTGGCGGGACCTGACCGAGTCCGTGAACGAGATGGCCGGCAACCTCACCCGGCAGGTCCGTGCCATCGCGGCCGTGGCCACGGCGGTGACCCGCGGCGACCTGAGCCTGAAGGTCGACGTGGACGCGGCGGGCGAGATCCAGGTGCTCCAGGACAACATCAACACGATGATCGTGAACCTGCGCGACACCACCCTGGCCAACAAGGAGCAGGACTGGCTCAAGGGCAACCTCGCCCGGATCTCGGCCCTGATGCAGGGCCGCCGGGACCTGGACGACGTGGCCGTGCTGATCATGAGCGAGCTGACCCCGGTGGTCTCGGCGCAGCACGGGGCCTTCTTCCTCGCCGTGCCGGCCGGCGGGACTTCCGAGATCGGGACGGACGGCGGCGCGGAGGGTTCGTACGAGCTGCGGATGCGCGGGAGTTACGCGTACGCGGGCGGCCAGATGCCCATCTCCTTCCGGCCCGGCGAGGGGCTGATCGGGACGGTCGCCGAGGAGAAGCGGACGATCCTGGTGGAGAACACCCCGCCCGGGTACCTGAAGATCTCCTCGGGGCTGGGCGAGGCGCCGCCGGCGCACGTGATCGTGCTGCCGGTGCTGTTCGAGGGGAAGGTGCTCGGCGTCATCGAGCTGGCGTCGTTCACGGGGTTCACGCAGATCCAGAAGGACTTCCTGAGCCAGATCGCCGAGATGATCGGTACGAGCGTCAACACCATCTCCGTGAACTCCAAGACGGAGATGCTGCTCAAGCAGTCGCAGGAGATGACCGAGCAGCTGCGCGAGCGTTCCGACGAGCTGGAGAACCGGCAGAAGGCGCTCCAGGCGGCCAACGCCGAGCTGGAGGAGAAGGCCGAGCTGCTGGCCCAGCAGAACCGGGACATCGAGGTGAAGAACACCGAGATCGAGGAGGCCCGGCAGGTCCTGGAGGAGCGCGCCGAGCAGCTCGCGGTCTCGATGCGGTACAAGAGCGAGTTCCTCGCGAACATGTCGCACGAGCTGCGGACCCCGCTGAACTCGCTGCTGATCCTGGCGAAGCTGCTCGCGGACAACGCGGACGAGAACCTGTCGCCGAAGCAGGTGGAGTTCGCGGAGACGATCCACGGCGCGGGTTCGGACCTGCTGCAGCTGATCAACGACATCCTGGACCTGTCGAAGGTCGAGGCGGGCAAGATGGACGTCTCGCCGACGCGGATCGCGCTGGTGCAGCTGGTGGACTACGTGGAGGCGACCTTCCGGCCGCTGACGGCGGAGAAGGGGCTGGACTTCTCGGTGCGGGTCTCGCCGGAGCTGCCGGCGACCCTGCACACGGACGAGCAGCGGCTGCTGCAGGTGCTGCGCAACCTGCTGTCGAACGCGGTGAAGTTCACCGACAACGGGGCCGTGGAGCTGGTGATCCGGCCCGCCGGGGCCGACGTGCCGACGGCGATCCGGGAGCAGCTGCTGGAGGCGGGGTCGCTGCGGGACGCGGACGCCGACCTGATCGCCTTCTCCGTGACGGACACCGGGATCGGGATCGCGGCGAGCAAGATGCTGGTGATCTTCGAGGCGTTCAAGCAGGCCGACGGCACCACCAGCCGCAAGTACGGGGGCACGGGCCTGGGGCTGTCGATCAGCCGGGAGATCGCCCGGCTGCTGGGCGGGGAGATCCACGCGGCGAGCGAGCCCGGCCGGGGGTCGACGTTCACGCTGTACCTGCCGCTGCACCCGAGCGAGCTGCCGCCGCAGGGGTACGCGCCGCCGACGCCCGGCGGGGCGCGCGGGGAGTACCGCAGGGCGGCCGAGGAGGAGCCGGTGGCGGTGCAGCCGCTCCCGGTGCAGCCGCCCGTGCCGCTGGGGGCGGTGCCGCCGCGGCAGGCGCTGCCGGCGGCGGAGGCGCCCGGGCAGGGCTCCTCGGCGCTGTTCCGGCGCCGGCGCAAGCAGTCGGCGGCCGGTCCGCTGCCGCGCACGGAGGTGCCGGGGCAGCCGGAGGGCGGTGACGCGTGGGGGGTGGAGGAGCCGCTGCCGGCGCCGCCGCGGACGTACGACTTCCACGGTGAGCGGGTGCTGATCGTGGACGACGACGTGCGGAACGTGTTCGCGCTGACGAGCGTGCTGGAGCAGCACGGGCTGGCGGTGCTGTACGCGGAGAACGGCCGGGAGGGCATCGAGGTCCTGGAGCAGAACGACGACGTGTCGGTCGTGCTGATGGACATCATGATGCCGGAGATGGACGGGTACGCGACGACCTCGGCGATCCGGCGGATGCCTCAGTTCGCGGGGCTGCCGATCATCGCGCTGACGGCGAAGGCGATGAAGGGCGACCGGGAGAAGGCCATCGATTCGGGGGCCTCGGACTACGTCACCAAGCCGGTCGAGCCGGATTACCTGCTGACGGTCATGGAACAGCACATGCGCGGAAACTGATCGGAGGGCGGGCCGCGGGCGGGGACCGGGAGGGGAACCTTCGGGTCTCCCCCCGCGTTTCCGCTTCGGGCACAGTGACATCTTGGTGACAGGGTGTGGCGATCTCGGGACTGGGGCTACGATGACCGGCACAAGGACGGACGGCTCAAGGATGCCGTCCTCTGGGGCGGGGCCCGGCGCGCATGCCGGAGCCAGGAGCCGGGGAGGCCCCATGCCGGGGCGAGGAGGACAGGGCATGGTGCAGAAGGCCAAGATCCTCCTGGTCGACGACCGGCCGGAGAATCTGCTGGCGCTGGAGGCCATCCTCTCCGCGCTCGATCAGACACTGGTCCGGGCGTCGTCGGGGGAGGAAGCGCTCAAAGCGCTGCTCACGGACGATTTCGCGGTCATCCTGCTGGATGTCCAGATGCCGGGCATGGACGGATTCGAAACGGCCGCGCACATCAAGCGGCGCGAGCGGACCCGGGACATCCCGATCATCTTCCTCACCGCGATCAACCACGGTCCGCACCACACCTTCCGCGGTTACGCGGCGGGCGCGGTGGACTACATCTCGAAGCCGTTCGACCCGTGGGTGCTGCGCGCCAAGGTCTCGGTGTTCGTCGAGCTGTACACCAAGAACTGCCAGCTGCGGGAGCAGGCGGCCCTGCTGCGCCTCCAGCTGGAGGGCGGCGGCACCAACGGCGACGGCGGCCGGGAGACGGCCGGGCTGCTGGCCGAGCTGTCCGCGCGGCTGGCCGCGGTCGAGGAACAGGCCGAGGCGCTGACGAAGCAGCTCGGCGAGGACTCGGCGGACGCCGGGGTGGTCGCCACGGCCGCGCACCTGGAGCGGAAGCTGACCGGGCTGCGGCGGGCGCTCGACGCGCTGGAGCCGGGCGCCAGCGGGGGAGCGGCCGTCCTGCCGGCGCAGGGCTGAGACAGCCGGGCCGCCCCGCCGCGCGACGGCGGAGCGGCCCGCCCGGCAAGGCGGCTGGGTGCCCGTCAGTTCTGTCACGGCGTCAAGGCGCTTACGGGCGGGGCGACACGAACGGGTGAAGGGGTGGGCACGCGTGTCCACCGGCGTGCGCACAGGTAACCTCGGCCCCATGGCCTCAAGTACGTCCGGCAAGGGTTCCCAGAGCACGGCGGGCACCGCGAAGGGCCGCACCGGCCGTACGACGGCGCCGACGAAGAAGACGGCCCCGCGTAAGCCCCCCGCGAAGAAGGCCGCCGCGGCCAAGCGCCCCCCGGCGAAGAAGGCCGCCGCGAAGCCGGCGCCGTCGCAGAGCGGGGGAGTGGTGCGGCTGGTCCGCTGGTGCTGGCTCGGTCTCGCGCACGCCGTCGGCGGGCTGTTCCGCGGGATCGGCAGGGGCGCGAAGAACCTGGACCCGGCCCACCGCAAGGACGGTGTGGCGCTGCTGCTGCTCGGCCTCGCGCTGATCGTCGCCGCCGGCACCTGGTCGAACCTGAGCGGGCCCGTCGGGGACCTGGTCACGATGCTGGTCACCGGGGCCTTCGGGCGCCTGGACCTGCTCGTGCCGATCCTGCTGGGCGTCATGGCGGCACGTTTCATCCGCCACCCCGAGCAGACCGACGCCAACGGGCGCATCGGCATCGGCCTGTCCGCCCTGGTCATCGGCGTCCTCGGGCTGGTGCACATCGCCTGCGGGGCACCCGGCCGGGACGAGGGCACCACCGCCATGCAGAACGCGGGCGGGCTGATCGGCTGGGCCGCCTCCAAGCCGCTGATCTTCACCATGGGGGCGCCGCTGGCCGTGCCCATGCTGGTGCTGCTGACGGTCTTCGGGCTGCTGGTGGTCACCGCCACCCCGGTCGCGGCGATCCCGCAGCGGCTGCGCCGCGCCGGGATCCGGCTCGGGGTGATCCAGCCCAACGAGTACGACGAGGGGTACGGGGAGCCGCACGAGGGCGCCGGGCGGCCGGGCCGGCAGGACCGTCATGACGCCGAGCAGTGGCAGGCCCGCGCCGGCGGCACGGTGGACGAGGCCGAGGAAGAGGCCCTGGCGCGGCGGCGCAGGCCCCGGCGGAGCGCCGCGCGGCCGGGCGGGCGCGAACCGGACGCCGTCGACGTCGCCGCCGCGGCGGCGGCCGCGCTGGACGGGGTGGTCTACGGGGGGCTGCCGCCGAACCCGCTGGTCGCCGATCTCACCCAGGGCATCTCCGCCCGGGAGGAGGGGGCGGAGATCACCGCTCCGGTGCCGCCCGCGCGCGAGGAGCGGCCCGTCCCCGCCCAGGCGCCCGCCCCGGCCCCGGCTCCGGCCGAGGGGCCGGGCGACGCCCCGCACGAGCGGACCGCCGCGGTCTCCGGGACGCTTTCGGTGCCGGACCTGACGAAGACCCCGCCGGCGGCCCAGCCGCTGCCGCCGCGGGCCGAACAGCTCCAGCTGCGCGGGGACATCACGTACGCACTGCCCTCGCTGGAGCTGCTGGAGAAGGGCGGGCCGGGCAAGACCCGCAGCGCCGCCAACGACACGGTGGTGGCGGCGCTGACGAACGTGTTCACCGAGTTCAAGGTGGACGCGCAGGTCACCGGCTTCACCCGGGGTCCGACGGTCACCCGGTACGAGGTGACGCTCGGCGCCGCCGTGAAGGTCGAGCGGATCACGGCGCTGGCGAAGAACATCGCGTACGCCGTGGCCTCGCCCGACGTGCGGATCATCAGCCCGATCCCGGGCAAGTCCGCCGTCGGCATCGAGATCCCGAACACCGACCGCGAGATGGTCAACCTGGGCGACGTGCTGCGCCTCGCGGACGCCGCCGAGGACGACCACCCGATGCTGGTCGCGCTGGGCAAGGACGTCGAGGGCGGCTACGTCATGGCCAACCTCGCGAAGATGCCGCACGTGCTCGTCGCGGGCGCCACCGGCTCCGGCAAGTCCTCCTGCATCAACTGCCTGATCACCTCGATCATGGTGCGGGCCACCCCGGAGGACGTCCGGATGGTGCTGGTCGACCCCAAGCGGGTCGAGCTGACCGCCTACGAGGGCATCCCGCACCTGATCACGCCGATCATCACCAACCCCAAGCGGGCCGCCGAGGCCCTCCAGTGGGTCGTGCGCGAGATGGACCTGCGCTACGACGACCTGGCCGCCTTCGGCTACCGGCACATCGACGACTTCAACCGGGCGATCCGGGACGGCAAGATCAAGCTGCCGCCGGGCAGCGAGCGCGAGCTCAGCCCCTACCCGTACCTGCTGGTGATCGTCGACGAGCTGGCGGACCTGATGATGGTGGCCCCGCGTGACGTCGAGGACTCGATCGTCCGCATCACCCAGCTGGCCCGCGCGGCCGGCATCCACCTGGTGCTGGCCACCCAGCGGCCCTCGGTGGATGTGGTGACCGGTCTGATCAAGGCGAACGTGCCCTCGCGGCTGGCGTTCGCGACCTCCTCCCTGGCCGACAGCCGGGTCATCCTGGACCAGCCGGGCGCGGAGAAGCTGATCGGCAAGGGTGACGGACTGTTCCTGCCGATGGGCGCGAACAAGCCGGTCCGCCTCCAGGGCGCCTTCGTCACCGAGGAGGAGATCGGCGGGATCGTCCAGCACTGCAAGGACCAGATGACCCCGGTCTTCCGGGACGACGTCACGGTCGGGCAGAAGCAGAAGAAGGAGATCGACGAGGAGATCGGCGACGACCTGGACCTGCTGTGCCAGGCGGCGGAGCTGGTGGTCTCCACCCAGTTCGGCTCCACCTCGATGCTCCAGCGCAAGCTGCGGGTCGGCTTCGCCAAGGCGGGCCGGCTCATGGACCTGATGGAGTCCCGCGGGGTCGTCGGGCCGAGCGAGGGGTCCAAGGCGCGCGACGTGCTGGTCAAGCCCGACGAACTCGACGGGGTGCTCGCCGTGATCCGCGGCGAGGAGGCCCCGTAGGGGGTGTCCGCGAGGGCTCCGGGAACCCCCGGCGACACCCGGGTCCCGGAGGAAGCGGAATCCCCGGGAGCCCCGGGCGGCCCACTAGAACGGGGGTCCGGCAGCCTCACCCGACCGATGGGGATCGTGGCCGGATCGTCACCTGATCCGGCGGCAACCGTTTCCCTTGGGCGTGCGTCAAGTTGAGGGGGGCACCGGGGCCGTTCCCGGCGCCATTCGGATGGCGTAGGAAGCGGACCCTCCGGTTGCCCCACCCTTTCGTCACCCCCCTAGACTGGACATCCAGCAGGTGGCTACACGCTCGAAAGGCGCCCTTGTGTCCATCGGCAACTCCAACTCCCCCGAAGAAGAGCGGCCTTCGACCGACGCCCGGTCCGAGGACCGGTCCGAGGACCGGTCCGACGCCCGGTCCGAGGACCGCATCGTCGAGCGCTCCGTCGAAGAGCCGTCCATCGGGACGGTCCTGAAGAAGGCCCGGATCGCCGCCGGGCTCACCGTCGACGAGGTCAGTTCCACCACCCGGGTGCGCATCCCGATCGTGCACGGGATCGAAGAGGACGACTTCACGCGGTGCGGCGGCGACGTCTACGCCCGTGGCCACATCCGCACCCTCGCCCGCGCCGTCCACCTCGACCCGGTACCCCTGGTCGAGCGCTACGACGCGGCCCACGGCGGCCGGCCCGCGCCCACCCCCGCCGCGCCGATGTTCGAGGCCGAGCGGCTCCGCCCCGAGCGGCAGCGGCCCAACTGGACCGCCGCCATGGTCGCCGCCATCGTCGCGGTGATCGGTTTCGTCGGCTTCACCGCCTTCGGCGGCGGCGACGAGCAGTCCAAGCGGCCGGTGGCGGAAGGCTCCGTCTCGCCGAAGCCCGCGCCCAAGCAGACCGCGGGCAAGCAGCCCGCCGCCCCGACCCCGCAGGCGCCCAAGGCTCCCAAGCCCGAGCCCTCGGACAGCGCCATCGCCGCGGCCCCCAAGGACCTCGTCACCGTGGTCCTGACGGCGGACGCCGGCGAGAGCTGGATCTCGGCGAAGGACCACAGCGGCCGGCTCCTGTTCGACGGCACCCTCGAACAGGGCGAGTCGAAGACCTTCACGGACAAGGAGTCCGTGGACCTGGTCCTCGGTGACGCCGGGGCCGTCAAGCTGTTCGTGAACGGCAAGGAGATCAAGGAGCGGTTCGAGTCGGGACAGGTCGAACGTCTCACCTACACCAGGGACGACCCGCGCCAGGGCCAGGCCCAGGCGGGCTGACCAGCACGGAATAAGAAATTCCAGATCCCCGGGATCCCGCGCGGCGGCCGCCGCCGGCCCCGGGGATCTTGTCGTGGGGGGACTTGGGGCGGGGGTGGGCGCCGGGACGAAGTAGTCTTGAGTCCATGCCCGAACGCCGTACCGTCGCCCTTGTCACTCTTGGCTGCGCCCGTAACGAGGTGGACTCGGAGGAGCTCGCAGGCCGCTTGGCGGCGGATGGCTGGGAGCTCGTCGAGGATGCCGCCGACGCGGACGTAGCCGTCGTCAACACCTGTGGCTTCGTCGAAGCCGCCAAGAAGGACTCCGTAGACGCCCTGCTGGAAGCCAACGATCTCAAGGATCACGGCAAGACCCAGGCCGTCGTCGCCGTCGGCTGTATGGCCGAGCGCTACGGCAAGGAACTCGCCGAAGCGCTCCCCGAGGCCGACGGAGTCCTCGGCTTCGACGACTACGCCGACATCTCCAACCGCCTGCAGACCATCCTCAACGGCGGCAGCGTCGAGGCGCACACCCCGCGCGACCGGCGCAAGCTGCTGCCGATCAGCCCGGCCGAGCGGCAGAGCGCCGACGTGGCGCTGCCCGGCCACGCCCAGGCCGCCGAGGAGCCCGCCCCGGCCCCCGCCGACCTGCCGGACGGGCTCGCGCCCGCCTCCGGGCCGCGCGCGCCGCTGCGCCGCCGCCTGGACAAGAGCCCGGTGGCCTCCGTGAAGCTCGCCTCCGGCTGTGACCGGCGCTGCTCCTTCTGCGCCATCCCGTCCTTCCGCGGCTCCTTCATCTCCCGCCGCCCCAGCGACGTGCTGGGCGAGACGCGCTGGCTCGCCGAGCAGGGCGTCAAGGAGGTCATGCTGGTCTCCGAGAACAACACCTCGTACGGCAAGGACCTGGGCGACATCCGCCTGCTGGAGACCCTGCTGCCCGAGCTGGCCGCCGTCGACGGCATCGAGCGCGTCCGCGTCAGCTACCTGCAGCCCGCCGAGATGCGGCCCGGTCTGATCGACGTCCTCACCTCGACCCCCAAGGTCGTCCCGTACTTCGACCTGTCCTTCCAGCACTCGGCCCCCGACGTGCTGCGCGCCATGCGCCGCTTCGGCGACACCGACCGCTTCCTGGAGCTGCTGGACACCATCCGCTCCAAGGCCCCGCAGGCCGGCGTCCGGTCCAACTTCATCGTCGGCTTCCCCGGCGAGAAGGAGTCGGACTTCGCCGAGCTGGAGCGGTTCCTCACGAACGCGCGCCTCGACGCCATCGGCGTCTTCGGCTACTCCGACGAGGACGGCACCGAGGCCGCCGGCTACGAGGACAAGCTGGACGAGGACACCATCGCCGAGCGGCTCGCGCACATGCAGCGGCTCGCCGAGGAGCTCACCTCCCAGCGCGCGGAGGAGCGGATCGGCGAGACCCTGGAGGTGCTCGTCGAGACGGTCGTCCCGCTCGACGAGGCGGAGGAGGGCGAGGGCGCCTACGGGCGCGCCGCCCACCAGGCCCCCGAGACCGACGGCCAGGTCGTCTTCACCGACGGCGCGGGCCTGGTCCCCGGGCGTATCGTGACCGCCAAGGTGGTCGGGACCCTGGGCGTCGACCTCGTCGCCGAGCCCCTGGGCGTGGAACTCGAGGAGGCGGCCGGATGACCGGAGTCCCGGCATCGGCGGCGGGCGGGACCGGCCGCCGGCCCACGCCCGGCGCGAAGCTCGGGACTGCGGCCGTCAACCAGGCCAGCCTCTGGAACATCGCCAACATCCTGACGATGATCCGGCTCGTCCTCGTGCCGGGATTCGTCCTGCTGCTGCTCGCCGACGGGGGCTACGACCCCGTCTGGCGGGCGCTGGCCTGGGCGGCCTTCGCCGTCGCCATGATCACGGACGTCTTCGACGGCCACCTGGCCAGGACGTACAACCTGGTCACGGACTTCGGGAAGATCGCCGACCCCATCGCCGACAAGGCGATCATGGGGTCGGCGCTCGTGTGTCTCTCCTGGCTCGGCGACCTGCCCTGGTGGGTGACCGGGGTGATCCTCGGGCGCGAGCTCGGCATCACGCTGATGCGGTTCTGGGTGATCCGGTACGGGGTGATCCCGGCCAGCCGGGGCGGCAAGCTGAAGACCCTGGCCCAGGGCACGGCGGTGGGCATGTACGTGCTCGCGCTGACCGGGCCGCTGGCGACCCTGCGGTTCTGGGTGATGGCCGTCGCCGTCGTGCTGACCGTCGTCACCGGTTTGGATTACATCCGGCAGGCCGTGGTGCTGCGCCGGGCCGGTCTGGCGGAGGAGCGGGCCGCGAAGTGACACACGGGGCGGGGGACGCGCCGGAGGCCGCGGAAGCGGCGGAAGGTGCCGCGGGGGCGGCAGGGGTGGCCGAAGACGTGCTGCGGCTGCTCGCGGAGAGTGACCAGACGCTCGCGGTCGCGGAGTCCCTGACTGGCGGAATGGTGGCTTCCGAGCTGACGGCCGTGCCGGGGGCCTCGCGTGCCTTCCGCGGTTCGGTCACGGCGTACGCCACTGAACTCAAGCACCGCGTCCTGGGAGTGGACGCGGAGCTGCTGGCGGCCGAAGGCGCGGTGAACGCGCAGGTCGCCGAGGAGATGGCCGCCGGTGTGCGGCGGGTGCTGGGCGCCTCGTGGGGGATCGCGACGACCGGAGTGGCCGGCCCGGACCCCCAGGACGGGCAGCCCGTGGGCACCGTTTTCGTCGCCGTGGCGGGCCCGGGGGGCAGGAAAACGGCCCGGCTGTGGTTGAACGGCTCCCGTGCGGAAATCCGTAGGGAGAGTGTACGGACAGTGCTCGAACTCCTCTCGAGCGAACTCCGCGAGAATCTGCGGGGGCAGGATACGGAACAGAACGGGGGGATTTGATGTTTGCAGCCCTGAGTGAACACGACATCGCTCCCCGCACGGCCGCGGCGCGAGGCGGTACGGTGGGGCGTGAAGGTTACGGCTACACGGTCAGAGGAGGGAGCCACCGATGATTCTGCTCCGTCGCCTGCTGGGTGACGTGCTGCGTCGGCAGCGCCAGCGCCAGGGCCGTACTCTGCGCGAAGTCTCCTCGTCCGCCCGAGTTTCGCTCGGCTATCTCTCCGAGGTGGAGCGGGGGCAGAAGGAGGCATCCTCCGAGCTGCTCTCCGCGATCTGCGACGCGCTGGACGTACGGATGTCCGAGCTGATGCGCGAAGTCAGTGACGAGCTGTCGCTGGCGGAGCTCGCGCAGTCGGCCGCCGCAAGCGAACCGGTGCCGGCACCGGTGCGCCCGATGCTCAATTCGGTCTCCGTGGCCTCGGTCACGGGCGGACCCGAGCGGGTGACCATCAAGGCACCCGTGGAAGCGGTGAACGTCGTAGCCGCTTGAGCATTGCCGTTGGGCATGTGAGCGTGGCGGGAGCCCCGGTCGGTGTGTGAGCACCGGTCGGGGCTCCTTGCCGTTCCGAGGGCCTCACGGGGCTGCCGGGCGACGTTCTGGGTGCGGTGGCGCGGAGGGTGCGGGAGGATGGGCCCGTCCGGGAACCGGCCCTCCGGGAGGTCGCCGTGCGGTGGTTACTGCGCATACCTGTGACGGCGCCCTTGGCCCTGGCCGTGGCGGCGCTGTGGTGGTGGGCCGTGCTGCGGCTGGCGCTGGCGCCGGCCGGGGCGGGCCCCGTGGAGGGCGCGCTGGTGCTCGGCGGCTGGGGCCTGGGGCTCCTGCCGGTGCACTGCGTGCCGGAGCCTGTGCGCGGGGCCGGCCGGGAGCGGTCCCGGGCCGGGGCTACCAGGGCATCGACACTCCGCCGTTCGGGCGCAGGATCTGGCCCGTCATGAAGGACGAGGCGTCCGAGGCCAGGTAGAGCACGGCCTGGGCGATGTCCTCGGGCTCGCCGACCCGGCCCAGCGGGGACATGCGGACCATGGCGGCCTCCGTCTGCTGCTGGACCTCGGGGCCGTGGCGGCCGGTCATGGGGGTGCGGATCCATCCGGGGGCGACGGCGTTGACGCGGATCCCGTGCGGGCCGCTCTCGGTGGCGAGGGTCTTGGTGAGCTGGACCACGGCGGCCTTGGAGGCGCTGTAGCAGAGCAGGCCGGGCTGGGCGGCGTCCACGGCGCCGGAGGCCATGGTGACGACCGAGCCGGGGCGGCCGGCGGAGACCATCGCGCGGACGGCCTCCTGGCAGGTGCGCAGCACGCCCTTGAAGTTGACGTCGAGGATCCGGTCGAGGTCCTCGTCGGTGGTGTCCAGGACGCTGCTGGTGTGCATGACCCCGGCGATGGCGGCCGCGATGTCGAGCGGTCCCGCCGCGGTGACGGCGGCCCGCAGCGCGGCCCGGTCGGTGACGTCGAGCGGGTGGGCGGTGGCGGATCCGCCGTCCTCGGCGATCAGGGCGGCGGTCTCGGCCAGGCCCCGTTCGTCGCGGTCCGCGCAGTGGACGGCGGCTCCGGCCCGGGCGAGGAGGACGGCGGTGGCGCGGCCTATGCCGCCGGCGGCTCCGGTGACGAGCGCGGTGCGGCCGGTGAGGTCGTACGAGGCGATCGGTGTGGGCATGCCAGGACCGTACGAGCGGATCTGACGGGTCGTCAACTGGTGGGGCGCTCCGGGACCGGGCCGGACTGGCAGCGGGGGCACCAGTACGTGGGCCGGCCGTCCTGCGGGGCCTCGCGGACGGGGGTGCCGCAGCGCAGGCAGGGGCGGTGGGCGCGGCCGTAGACGAAGAGCTCCCGGCCGGGGCGGCGGCTGCCGGTGGTGTTGCGGGCACCGCCGTGCCCGGTGTTCGCCGCCAGCAGGCGCTGGGCGGCGGCCGCGACGCGGAGGAGGGTCGTGGCGGGGTCGGGGAGCGCGGCGACCGGCGTCCAGGGGGTGACCTGGGCGAGGAAGCAGAGCTCGCACTTGTAGATGTTGCCGATGCCCGCGAGGTTGCGCTGGTCGAGCAGGGCCTCGCCGAGGGGCCGGCCGGGGTCGGCCAGGAGGTTGGCGGCGGCCCGGGCCCCGTCCCAGTCGGGGCCCAGCAGGTCGGGGCCCAGGTGGCCCACGGCCCGGGCCTCGTCGGCGGTGCGCAGCAGTTCCAGTACGGGGAGCCGGTAGCCGACGGCGGTGGCGCCGGCGGTGGACAGGACGGCCCGGATCTCGTGGGAGGGTCCGCCGCGCCACTTCTCGCCGGGGGCGAAGAGCCTCCAGGCGCCGTCCATGCCGAGGTGGCTGTGGAGGGTGAGGCCGCCTTCCAGGCGGGTGAGGAGGTGCTTGCCGCGCGGGGTGACGTCGAGGACGGTGCGGCCGGTGAGGTCGGCGGTGGCGAAGCGGGGGACGCGCAGGTCGGCGTGGGTGAGCGGGCTGCCCGCGAGGGCTGCGTGCAGCCGGGCCGCCGCGCGGTGGACGCTGTCTCCTTCGGGCATGGGGCCATTGTCGTGGCCGGGGGTGCGGGGCCGCGCGTACGCCGCCGGGGCACGGGCCGGGCGGGGTGTCGTGGACGGCGTCCGGGGGCGGGGCAGGCGGGGTGTGTGGCGGATGCCGTCCGGGGGCGTGGGTCGGCGGGGTGTTGCGGACGCCGTTCCGGGGCGTTGGCGGGCGTCGTGGGCCTCGTCCGGGGGTGTGGGCCGGGAGGGGGGCGTGGATCTCGGCCGGGGAGGCGCGGAACCCCCTGGGCGGGGTGGCCGCCACAGGGGGTTCGCGGATCAGGAGGGGCGAGGGCCGCGTGGGCCGCTCGTCACTTCCAGGTCAGGCCCTTCTGCTGCGGGGAGGAAAGGTTGTTGTACGGGTCGCCCCAGTAGAGGGCGCCGGAGACCTTGGTACCGGTCGGGGCCAGGGCCACGGCGCAGGAGTTCTGCGACTGGCCGTTGGTGAAGCCCTTCGGCAGCGACTCGCTCGGGCACTTCTCGAACTTGCCCGCGATCAGCACGACGTCGGACTCGCTGCCGCCGTCGAGCAGGCCCTTCATGTGGCCGACGGAGGCGAAGGACAGGTCCGTGTTGCCGGTGTTCTTGACCGTGTAGCGGATGTAGAAGGGGGTCTTGCCCTTCACCTTGTCCGCGATGTTCAGGGAGGCCAGGTCGGCCGGGTTGCCCGCGTCGATGCCGGTGACCGTGATGGCGAGCTGGCCGCCCTTGTTGCTGCCGTAGCTGAACGGCACGGTGGCCGCCTCGCCGATCTTGAAGGACTGGCCGGACTTGGCCACGGCGCCGCCGGCGGCACCGCCCGGGGCGGCGGAGGCGCCCGCCGAGCCGTCGTAGCCGCCCGCCGAGGAGCTGGGCGCGGCCGGGGCGACCGGCTGGGCCGAGGCGCCGGCGGACGGGGCGGAGGAGGGCGCGGTCGGAGCGGCCGGGGTCTCCTCGATGCCGTCCTTGCAGCCGGTCAGGACGAGGGTGCCGGCGACGGCGAGGCCGGCCGCGACGAGGGTGGTCCTGCGCATGCTGTTGGTGCTCACTGTTCTTGTCCCCCATGACGGGGCACCGCCGAGCGCGGTGCCTGTGATCACCTTTGATAAGCCACGGATAAGCGTCCGGGCCAGCCCGGGAGCCCCTGTGGAGCGGCTGGCAGCAGTTTCGTGACATGCCCAAGACATACGTGTCCGGGTCGAGACCGGACCGGACCCCCGGCCGGGGCGTCAGCTGCGCAGCCGCAGCCCCCTCGGGGTGGCGTGGAAGCCCGCCGCCTCCAGGGCCGCGCCCAGCGGGGAGGTCAGGGCCGCCGCCGCGTTGATCCGCTCCACCGTCAGCGCCGGCAGGGTGCCCACGCGGGAGCCGGCGGCCAGCGCCGCCACCGCCGCCTCCAGCCGCGGATCGCCCGGCTCCGGCCAGGCCAGCAGGGTCTTCCCGCCGCGCTCCAGGTACAGGGTCAGCTCCCCGTCGACCAGCACCACCAGGGAGCCCGCCTTGCGCCCCGGCTTGTGCGAGGCACCCGCCGGGGGCTCCGGCCAGGGCAGGGCCGCCCCGTACGCGTTCGCCGGATCGGCGGCGGCCAGGACCACCGCGGCCAGCGGCGGGGGGTTCTTCTCGGCGGCCCGGAGCCGGTCCACGGCACCGTCCATCGCGAACTGGGCCGCGCCCAGACCCTCCACCACGTACCCCCGGCGGGCCTGGCCGCTGTCCTCGAACGCCGACAGCACCCGGTACACGGCACTGAAGCCGCCCGCCACGCCCTCCGCCGCGACCGCCCCCCGGGTGACCACCCCGTGCCGGTCCAGCAGCGTGCGGGCCAGGGCGTGCGCCCGCTGGGTCGGATCGGGGGCCCGCTCGGACAGCAGCGACCAGCGGCCCGAGACCGTGGGCGGCCCGTTGCGGGACACCGTCGCGCTCAGGCCGCCGTACCGGCCGCGCGGCACCGTGCGCCGGGCGCGGTGCGCGGTGGCGCCCGCCGTACGGCCCGAGCCCAGCAGGGAGCGCAGCGGGGCCAGGGTGTCGTTCGTCAGCCGGCCCGACCAGGCCAGGTCCCACAGCACCTCGGAGAGTTCCAGGTCGGAGGCCTCCGGGTGGCGGGCCCGGACGGACTGGGTGATCTGCCGGAAGAACAGGCCGTACCCGCCGGACAGGCTCTCCAGGACCGCCTGGTGCAGCGGGCCCGCCTCCAGCGGATGCGGGTCGGGCAGCAGCAGCGGAGCGGCGTCCGCCAGGTACAGGGAGATCCAGCCGTCCTTGCCCGGCAGGGCCCCCGCACCGGCCCACACGACCTCCCCGGTGCTGGTCAGCTCGTCCAGCAGCGTCGGCGAGTAGCCCGCCACCCGCGAGGGCAGCACCAGCCGCTCCAGCGCCGAGGCCGGAACCGGTGCGCCCTGGAGCTGCTCCACGGCCCGGGCCAGGCCGTCGATCCCGCGCAGCGCCCCGCCCAGGTGCTGCCACTGGGGCAGGAAGGTGGCCAGCGAAGCCGGCGGGACCGGCTCCAGCTCCTGGCGCAGCGCCGCCAGCGAACGCCGCCGCAGCCTGCGCAGCACCGCCGCGTCGCACCACTCCTGGCCGATGCCCGCCGGATGGAACTCGCCCTGCACCACCCGGCCCGCCGCCGCCAGCCGGTGCAGCGCGCCCTCCGTCACCGCCGCGCCCAAGCCCAGGCGGGCGGCCACCACCGTCGTGGTGAACGGCCCGTGGGTGCGCGCGTACCGGGCCAGGAGGTCGCCGAGCGGGTCCTTGACCGGCTCGGTGAACGCCTCCGGCACCCCGACCGGGAGGGCCGTGCCCAGCGCGTCCCGCAGCCGGCCCGCGTCCTCGATCGCCGCCCAGTGGTCCGCGCCGCCGATCCGCACCCGGATCGCCCGGCGGGCCGCCTCCAGCTCCCGCGCCCAGGCCGGTCCGGCGCCGCGCGCGGCCAGCTCGGCGTCCGTCAGCGGGCCCAGCAGCCGCAGCAGGTCCGCCACCGACTCGGCGTCCTTGGCGCGCCGGTCCTCCGTCAGCCACTGGAGCTCCCGCTCCAGTTCCTCCAGCACCTCCGCGTCGAGCAGCTCCCGCAGCTCCGCCTGGCCCAGCAGCTCCGCCAGCAGCCGGGAGTCCAGCGACAGCGCCGCCGCCCGCCGCTCGGCCAGCGGCGAGTCCCCCTCGTACAGGAACTGTGCGACGTACCCGAAGAGGAGGGAGCGGGCGAACGGCGAGGGCTCCGGGGTGGTGACCTCGACCAGCCGGACCCGGCGCGCCTCGATGTCCCCCATCAGCTCGGCCAGGCCCGGCACGTCGAACACGTCCTGGAGGCACTCGCGCACGGCTTCCAGCACGATCGGGAAGGAGCCGAACTCGGAGGCCACCTGGAGCAGTTGCGAGGCGCGCTGGCGCTGCTGCCACAGCGGGGTGCGCTTGCCCGGACTGCGGCGGGGCAGCAGCAGGGCGCGCGCCGCGCACTCGCGGAACCGGGAGGCGAACAGGGCCGAGCCGCCGACCTGGTCGGTGACGATCCCCGAGACCTCGCCCCGGTCGAAGGCCACGTCGGCCGCGCCCAGCGGCGCCTGTTCGTCGTCGAACTCGAAGGCCGCCGGCCGCGCGGGGTCGTGGTCGAGGAGGTCCATGGAGAGCAGGTCGGCATCGGGCAGGCGGAGCACGATCCCGTCGTCGGCGTGCATCACCTGGGCGTCCATGCCGTACTTCTCGGCGAGGCGGGCGCCCAGCGCCAGCGCCCACGGGGCGTGCACCTGGGCGCCGAAGGGGGAGTGGACGACGACCCGCCAGTCGCCGAGCTCGTCGCGGAACCGCTCGACCAGGATGGTCCGGTCGTCCGGCACGTGCCCGCAGGCCTCCCGCTGCTCCGCCAGGTAGGCGAGCACGTTGTCCGCGGCCCAGCCGTCCAGGCCGGCCGCGAGCAGCCGCAGCCGGGCGTCCTCGTCGGTGAGCGCGCCCAGCTCCCGCAGGAACGCGCCGACCGCGCGCCCCAGTTCCAGGGGGCGGCCCAGCTGGTCGCCCTTCCAGAAGGGCAGCCGGCCCGGCACCCCGGGGGCGGGGGTGACCAGGACCCGGTCACGGGTGATGTCCTCGATCCGCCAGGAGGTGGTGCCCAGGGTGAACACGTCGCCCACGCGGGACTCGTACACCATCTCCTCGTCCAGCTCGCCGACCCGGCCCCCGCCCTTCTTCGGGTCGGAGCCGGCGAGGAACACCCCGAACAGGCCGCGGTCCGGGATGGTGCCGCCGGAGGTGACCGCCAGGCGCTGCGCGCCGGGCCGCCCCGTGACGGTCCCGGCGACCCGGTCCCACACCACGCGCGGTCTGAGCTCGGC
The DNA here is from genome assembly GCF_050275515.1 of Streptomyces sp. NPDC004126. NCBI lineage: Bacteria > Bacillati > Actinomycetota > Actinomycetes > Kitasatosporales > Streptomycetaceae > Streptomyces > Streptomyces sp. NPDC004126. The sequence continues at coordinate 23,792 of NZ_JBNNPF010000065.1, forward strand.
GAACGCGTCCGACGGGTAGCGGCCCGCCAGCATGTCCAGCACCGAGGTGAACGCCGATTCGGGCAGCGCCGCGAAGGGCGCCGCCCGGCGCACCAGGGCCAGCAGCTCGTCCAGCTGCCAGGTGTCCATGGCGGTCATCGCCACCAGCTGCTGGGCGAGCACGTCCAGCGGGTTGGAGGGGATCCGCAGCGACTCGATCGCCCCGGTCCGCATCCGCTCGGTGACCACGGCCGCCTGCACCAGGTCCCCCCGGTACTTGGGGAAGACCACGCCCGTGGAGACCGCGCCCACCTGGTGCCCGGCCCGGCCCACCCGCTGGAGGCCCGAAGCCACCGACGGCGGCGACTCCACCTGCACCACCAGGTCCACCGCGCCCATGTCGATGCCCAGTTCCAGGCTGGACGTGGCGACCACGGCGGGCAGCCGGCCCGCCTTCAGGTCCTCCTCGACCAGCGCCCGCTGCTCCTTGGACACCGATCCGTGGTGCGCGCGGGCCAGCAGCGGCGGGGCACCCAGGGCGGCACCCGACTGGGCCATGACCTCCGCCGGGGGCGGGGCGCCCTCGGCGAGGGGCTCGCCCGTGGCCCGCTCGTGGGCGATCTCGTTGAGCCGGTTGCACAGCCGCTCGGCGAGGCGGCGGGAGTTGGCGAACACGATCGTGGAGCGGTGGGCCTGCACCAGGTCCGCGATCCGCTCCTCCACATGGGGCCAGATCGACGGCTTGTCGCCGCCCTCCCGGCCTTCCGTCGCCGGGGAGCCCCCCAACTCGCCCATGTCCTCGACCGGGACGACCACCGACAGGTCGAACTCCTTGGACGAGGGCGGCTGCACGATCTCCACCCGGCCGCGCGGCGCCAGGAAGCGGGCGACCTCCTCCACCGGCCGGACCGTCGCCGACAGCCCGATCCGGCGGGCCGGACGCGGCAGCAGCTCGTCCAGCCGCTCCAGGGACAGCGCCAGATGGGCGCCGCGCTTGGTCCCGGCGACCGCGTGCACCTCGTCCAGGATCACCGTCTCCACCCCCGACAGCGCCTCCCGCGCCGCCGAGGTCAGCATCAGGAACAGCGACTCCGGCGTGGTGATCAGGATGTCCGGCGGGCGCGTCGCCAGCGCCCGGCGCTCGGCGGCCGGGGTGTCGCCGGAACGGATCCCCACCCGGACGTCCGGCTCGGGCAGTCCCAGCCGGGCCGACTCCTGCCGGATCCCCGTCAGCGGACTGCGCAGGTTGCGCTCCACGTCCACCGCCAGGGCCTTCAGCGGCGACACGTACAGCACCCGGCACCGCTTGCGGGCCTCGGCCGGCGGCGGCTGCGAGGCGAGCCCGTCCAGGGCGGCGAGGAAGGCGGCCAGGGTCTTGCCGGAACCCGTCGGCGCCACCACCAGTACGTCCGAGCCCTCCCCGATGGCCCGCCAGGCGCCCTCCTGCGCGGGAGTGGGCGTACGGAAGGCCCCCGTGAACCACGAGCGGGTCGCGGGGGAGAACGAATCGAGCGCAGCGCCTGCCATGCCCCCATCGTGCACCCCGCCTCTGACAACCGGGCCCGACCTGGGCAAACGCCCCGCCGGGCCGGGGCGCAGAATGAGGACATGGGGACGGACGGCGGCCGCGGGAGCGGCGAATGGGCACGGCACTGGCAGTACGAGCAGCTGCCCGGCCTGGACCTGCTGCGCGCCCACTACGTGCGCCACACCTTCCCGCGCCACGCCCACGACGGGTACGTCATCGCCGCCGTCACCGGCGGCGTCGAGGAGATCGGCCTGCCCGGCGGCACCGTCCGGGCGGGGCCGGGCAGCGTGGTGCTGATCAACCCGGAGGTCGCGCACACCGCCCGGGCCGGGGCCCCCGAAGGCTGGGCGTACGCGACCCTGTACTCCCCCCGGGAGCTGATCACCGAGGTCGCCGCCGAGATCGCCACCCCGCGGGGCACCCCCGGGTTCACCGTGGACATGGTCGCCGACCCGCAGGGCGCCCGGGCCATCACCGAGGTCCACCGGGCCGCCGAGGCCGGGAACGCGCTCGCCGCCGACACCCTGCTGCGGGGCGTGGTGGCCCGGATGCTCAGCCGGCACGCGGGCCCGCTGCCCGCCCGCCCGGTGCGCGGCGCGGGCGCCGCCGACGCCGAACGGGCCCGGGCCCTGCTGGAGGAGCGGATGGCCGGGCCGCCGTCGCTGGAGCAGCTCGCGGCCGAGCTCGGCACCAGCCCGTTCGCGCTGCTGCGCGCCTTCCGGGAGCGGTACGGGATGCCCCCGCACACCTGGCTGACGGACGCCCGCGTCCGCAGGGCGCGCCGCCTCCTCGACGCGGGGACCCCGCCCGCCGAGGCCGCCGTCACCGTCGGCTTCACCGACCAGCCGCACCTGAACCGGCACTTCACCCGCATCGTGGGAGTCCCGCCGGGCGCCTACCGCCGGGAGCGCGCCGGATAGGCTCCCGCCCATGGACACCGGGGGACTGCGGGAGCTGTACGAGACGCGGATGCGGGGCCTGGTGCCCCAACTGCCGCCGGTCGGGGCCGTGGTGTGCCAGGACGGGCCCTTCGTGCGCACCCACTACGGCACCCACGGCACCGTCGATCACGCTCCGCTGGCCGGCCCGCCGCCGGCCGGCCTGGTGCGCCGCCAGGCGGAGGCCTTCGCCGAGCGAGGCGAAGGCGCCCGCTGGAAGGTCCACGGCCACGACCACGCGGGCCTCGCCGGGGAACTGGAGGCGGCCGGGTTCGAGCCCGGCCCCGAGCGGTCGGTGCTGGTCGCCGCCTTCGACGGCCTCGCCCCGCCGCAGGGCCCGCCCGCCGACGTGCGCTCCCTGGGCGCCTGGGAGGCCGATCCCGACTGGTGGCCGCGGCTGCGGGAGCTGGCCGCCGCCCGCGGGCCGCACCCCGACCCGCTGGAGGAGTTCGAGACCGACGCCGCCTGGTGCGGAGGCCGGGGCGACGCCGCCGTGGTCCTGGAGGGCGGCCGGCCCGCCGCCGGAGGCTGGGCGCGGGTGGTGCCCGGCAGGGAGCTCGTGGCCGTCGGCGGGCTCACCGCGCCCGCGGCCGCCGCCGACCTGGTCCGCAGCTGGCAGGGGCTCGGCGCGGCGTACCGGTACGAGGGCGCCCGGTACTGCTGCGCCGAGGCCGCCGGGGAGACGCGTACGGCCCTGCTCGCGGCGGGCTTCGCCGAGGTGGCGACCGTACGCACCTTCACCCTCGCCGCCCCCGAGGGCGTTCCGGCCGTGACGACGCGCCCGGTGCTGGGGCTCGGCGGGGTACGGGGACAGGCGGTGTGGGACCGGCTGTGGGGGGAGTTCGGCTTCCGCACCAAGGTCGTGGAGATGCCCGGCTTCGCCCCGCCCGCCCCCAGTGCCACCTGGCCGCTGGGCGACCCCGTCGAGGAGCACACCCGCCCGGTGGAGCAGGCCGTGCGGCGCGCGCTGACCGCCGTCACCGCGCCCGGGGACCGGCTGTACTGGATGGACTGGCAGCACCCCTGCTCGGACTTCGACCCGCACCGGGTCGGCCGGCCCGGGCAGCCGCCCTGGCCGGGCTGGGCCTTTCCGAACGGGGATTTCTACTTCTACCTCGACCCGGAGCTGCGGTTCGGCACCTTCGGCCACCCCTGGGAGCCCACCCTGACGGTGTTCGGGGCAGCGCTGCTCGCGGCGGCCGGGCCGCAGCTGACCCGGCTGCTCGGGGATCCGGTGCGCCGGCAGGGCTGAGCCGGGCGCGCAAGAACGTACAAGACCCGGCCGGTCCTCCCCGCCTACGTTCAGGGCGTGGGAGAACATCAGATGGTGATACAAGAGGCCCCCGACGGGGCCCCCGGCACGGTCGGGGGCCGGCCGCGGGCCGACGTCGTACGGGATTCGCTCGGGGTCGGCGTGGCCGTCGGGCTGTCGGGCTTCGCCTTCGGGGTGACCGCGGCCGGGGCCGGGATCAGCGTCCTCCAGGCCGGCGCGCTGAGCCTGCTCGTCTTCACTGGCGCCTCGCAGTTCGCGCTGGTCGGAGCGCTCGCGGCGGGCGGGAACCCGTTCACCGCCGCCGCCGGGGCCTTCTTCCTCGGCACCCGCAACGCCTTCTACGGACTGCGGCTGTCCCAGCTGCTGGCCCTCCCGAAGGCCGTCCGGCCCTTCGCCGCGCAGTGGGTGATCGACGAGACCACCGCCGTGGCCCTGGCCCAGCCCGACCGCAGGTCCGCCCGGCTCGGCTTCACCGTCACCGGGCTCACCCTCTTCGTGCTGTGGAACCTCACCACCCTGCTGGGCGCGCTCGGCGCCGAGGCCATCGGCGACACCGCCGCCTGGGGGCTGGACGCCGCCGGACCGGCCGTGTTCCTGGCCCTGCTCGCGCCGATGCTCAAGAGCACCACCGAGCGGGCCGTCGCCGCCCTCGCCCTCGTGCTGGGGCTGGGCTTCCTGCCGGTGCTGCCGGCCGGGGTGCCCGTACTGATCGCCGCGCTGGCCGCGCCCGCCGTGCTGTGGATGAAGGGCCGCCGGTCGCCGGAGGGAGGACGCTCGTGAACGTCTGGATCGCCATCGGACTCACCGCCGTCGGCTGCTACGCCGTCAAGCTCGCCGGACTGCTCGTGCCCGCCGGGGCCCTGGAACGCCCCGTCGTGCGCAAGCTCTCCGCCCTCCTGCCCGTCGCCCTGCTCGCCGCGCTGACCGCCCAGCAGACCTTCAGCACCGGCCACGAGCTGGTCCTCGACGCCCGCGCCGCGGGGCTCGCCGCGGCCGGGGTCGCGCTGCTGCTGCGCGCCCCGTTCCTGCTGGTCGTCGGCGCCGCCGTGGCCGTCACCGCGGCCGTCCGGGCCCTGGGAGGCTGACCCCGCCGGCCGCGGCCGGGGCCCCGACCGGGCGCCCGTACGCCCGCAGGGTCAGCAGGGCCTCCAGGGTGGCGATGGGCCGCCGCTCCAGCGAGCTGCCCGGTGCCCAGGCCCGGCGGTGCACCGGCCAGCCGCCGTCGGGCTGCTGCTCGGCCGCGAGGAAGTCCAGCGAGCGCCGCATCTCCTCGTCGGTGAACCAGCCCCGGGCCAGCGACTCCGGCCGCCGCGCGTAGTCGTACGGGAACAGCTGCTCGCCCGGGGCGTAGCCAGGGGCCGTCGGGTACTCGGCGCGCCGGTCCGGTTCGAGCACCGCCAGCCGCCGCTCGCGCACCAGCCGGCCCAGCCGGTCGGCGGCCGCCGCGGCGCGGGCCCGGTCGGGGGCGCCGTCGAGGAAGGCCACCGCGCTCTGGACCTCGTACGGGTGGGTCTGGCGCAGCGTCTCGACCCGCTCCCAGCAGAAGTCCGTGGCCCGGAACAGCCAGGCGTGCCAGATCCGGTTGCGGTGCAGGATCCCGACGACGGGGCCCGTGGTCAGCAGCGTCCCCGGCGGGTCGTCGCACACCGGGTGGTACGGGGCGGCGGGATAGTCCCGGGGGCCGGCCAGGACCAGCGGGAGCGCGCCCTCCGGGGTGGAGACCCGGGTCAGGTGGCGGCAGAGCCGCTCGATGCGCTGTCCGGAGCACCGGCCGAGGGCGTCGAGGATCCGCAGGGCGTGCGCGGTGTGCAGGGGCTGGCTCAGCGGTCCGCGCAGGTCCGGGTCGAGCGCGTGCCCGTAGCCCCCGTCGTCGCCGAGGTAGGAGCCGAGGGCGGCGTCGACCGGATCGGGATCCCCGCCGAGGAAGTGGAACGCGAACCGCCGCTGCTCCAGCACCCGGGCCGTGAGCCAGGTGAACCGCTCGGCGCGGGACAGCGGGCCGGGCGCGGGGGTGGAGGGGGCGGAGGTGGCCGTCGGGGCCGCCGGGCTCGGTGGGGCCGGGGCGGGAGCTTCGTCTCCAGGCATGCGTGACACCGTAGGGCGCGCGCACGGGGGCGCAGGGGAGCAACGGGGCGGGTGCACTCTCCGGGGCGGGATACTGGTGGCATGCGGTTGACGATTTTCTGGGAGCGGATGGCCGAGCACTTCGGCGCGGGCTACGCGGACTCCTTCGCCCGGGACCACGTGATGGCCGAACTGGGCGGACGCACCGTCCACCAGGCGCTGGACGAGGGCTGGGAGACCAAGGACGTGTGGCGCGCGGTGTGTTCGGCGATGGACGTGCCGGCCTCGCTGCGCTGAGGCGGCCCCGCCGCGCCGACGCGGTCCCGGACCGGCGCACCGCTGCGGTCCGCGGGCCGGCCGGGCGCCGAGCGGCTTCGTGGTCCGGGCGGCGGTTGGGACAGACTGGACGGCGTGGCAGCAACAGAAGAGACGAACGGCCGGACGACGGGCGCGACGGCCGGTGAACCGACGGGACCGACGGGACCATCGGGCCCGTCGGACCCGGCGGGCGATCCCGCGGACGGTGCCCCCGCCTACGGCGCGACCGAGGCCCCCGCGGGCGCCGGAGCCGTCCCGCCCGGGACCGGCCCGGCCGGGGGAGAGGCGCGGATGCCGCGCTGGCTGCCGCGCGCGGTGGTCCTCGTACTGGCCCTGGTGGCCTGTTTCCAGCTCGGCAGCTGGGCCTTCCACCAGCTGATCGGGCTGCTGGTCAACATCCTGATCGCGTTCTTCCTCGCGCTCGCCATCGAACCGGCCGTGGCCAGGATGGCGGCCCGCGGCATGCGCCGCGGGCTCGCCACCTTCCTGGTCTTCCTGGGCGTGTTCGTCGCGTGCGCGGGCTTCCTCGCGATGCTCGGCTCGATGCTCGCCGGGCAGATCATCGACATGGTCGAGGGCTTCCCGGGATACCTCGACTCGGTGATCGACTCGATCAACCGGACCTTCCACACCGATTTCTCCCGGCTGGAGATCCAGGACAGCCTGCTGCACTCCCAGTGGCTCCAGAAGTACGTGCAGAACAGCGCCACCGGTGTGCTCGACGTGTCCGCCACCGTGCTCGGCGGGCTCTTCAAGCTCCTGACGATCTTCCTGTTCTCCTTCTACTTCGCCGCCGACGGGCCCAGGCTGCGGCGCGCGCTGTGCTCCGTGCTGCCGCCCGCCAAGCAGGGCGAGGTGCTCCGGGCCTGGGAGATCGCCGTGGCGAAGACCGGCGGCTACCTGTACTCGCGCGGGCTGATGGCGCTGATCTCCGGCATCGCGCACTACGTCCTGTTCGTGGTGCTCGGCCTGCCGTACGCGCCGGCCCTCGCCGTGTGGGTGGGGCTGGTCTCCCAGTTCATCCCCACCATCGGCACCTACCTGGCGGGTGCGCTTCCGATGCTGATCGCCTTCACCGTCGATCCCTGGTACGCGCTGTACGTCCTCGGATTCGTGGTGGTCTACCAGCAGTTCGAGAACTACGTCCTGCAGCCGAAGCTGACCTCCAGGACCGTGGACATCCACCCCGCGGTGGCCTTCGGCTCGGTCATCGCGGGCACCGCCCTGCTGGGCGCGGTCGGGGCGCTCATCGCGATCCCGGCCGTCGCCACCCTGCAGGCCTTCCTCGGCGCGTACGTGAAGCGGTACGAGCTGACGGGTGCGGCGGCCGGTGAGGCTACTGCGCCGCGTCCCCGCCGAGTACGGCCGCGAGGACTTCGGTGACGGTCGCCTCGGCGGCCGCCTTGCCGAGGCCGGCGGAGCTGAGCGGACCCTCGCCGTTCTCCAGCTCCAGGAGCGCGAGCAGGATGTGCTCGGTGCCGACGTAGCCGTGGCCCAGGCGCAGGGCCTCGCGGAAGGTGAGCTCCAGGACCTTCTTGGCGTTCGCGTCGAAGGGGACGAGCTCGGGGACCTCCTCCTGGGCCGGGGGCAGGGTGGCGGTCGCGGAGGTGCGCAGCTCTTCCGGGGTGACGCCGTGGGAGGTGAGGACGTGTGCGGCCAGGCCCTCGGTCTCGCCGAGCAGGCCGAGCAGAAGGTGCTCGGTGCGGATCTCGGCGTTCCCGGCGGCGCGGGCCTCGTTCTGCGCGGACATGACCACGTTGCGGGCGCGGGGGGTGAAGCGGCCGAAGCCGGCGTTCGGGTCGAGGCCGGCGTCGCCGTCCTTGTCCGCCTTGGGGACGAAGCGCTTCTGGGCCGCCTGGCGGGTGACGCCCATGCTGCGGCCGATGTCGGTCCAGGAGGCGCCGGAGCGGCGGGCCTGGTCGACGAAGTGGCCGATGAGGTGGTCTGCCACGTCGCCGAGGTGTTCGGCGGCGACGACGGCGTCGCTGAGCTGGTCGAGGGTGTCGGAGTGGACCTTCTTGATGGCCTCGATCAGGTCGTCGAGGCGTACCGGATTGGTCATGCGAACGGGTTCCACCGAAGGGTTCGTCATGGATGCAACCCTAGGTTGACAGTCTCGGGGTGTCAACCGCCGGTTGTCACTCGGCCCGTGTGTGTGCCGGGTCGTGCGCGGCCCGCGTATAGGGCCGTGATGCGGAGGGTGCGTAGACCTGGCCCCCATGAGTGTGGACACGAGTGACACGCGTACGGGCCGGGCCGCGAAGGCGGCCGGCCGTGCCCGCCCGGCCCTCCCGAACGCGCTGGCGGGACGCGCCCCGGCGCCCGCGTCGCCCGCCCGGGCCACCGCCCTGCACAGCGGCGGGGTCGCGGCGGCCGCGCTGCTGGCGCTCGTCGGCATCGGTGCGCTCCTGCACGAGCCGGTGCTGATCCCGCCGATCGCGGCGAGCGCGGCGATCGTCTACGGGGTGCCCGCGCTGCCGCTGGCCCAGCCGCGCAGCGTCGTCGCCGGGCACCTGCTGTGCGCGGCGGTGGGCTATCTGGGGCTGGCCCTGCTGGGGGACGCGCCGTGGGTGGCGGCGCTGGGGGCGGGGGTGGCGGTGGGGGTGATGACCCTGGCCCGGACCCCGCATTCGCCGGCGGCGGCGACCACCGTGGTGGTGGTGCTCCAGGCGCCGGATCCGGTGGTGTTCGTACCTCTGCTGGCGGGGGCGGCGCTGGTGCTGGTGCTGGCCGGGACGGCCGCCTCGCGGGCCCGGCGGTCGGCGGTGCGCTACCCCGTGTACTGGTGGTGAGCCGGCGGGCCCGGAGGGCGGAGGGGGCTGGGGACGGGTCCCCTCCGCCGGCCGGGCCGTCAGGCGTCAGGCGGTGGGCTGGTTCTGACCCGTCAGCAGGCCGAGCAGCTGGTCCATCTCGCCGCGCCAGATGCGGTGCACGTTCATCCGGGTCGGTGCGGCCTGGCCGGGGAGCTGCATGCGGAAGGAGCTCCAGACGGCGTTGCGCTTGACCTCGGTGATGCTTCCGACGGCCTCGGCGGGCGATATCGCGAAGACGATCTCCTGGGGGCGGTTGCTCATCCGGCTGGCCTTGTGGAGCACCACGGCCTGCTCGGTGACGGTGACGAAGTAGTAGGAGAGGAACGCCTGGCCGATGAGGCCGAGCATGCTCATCAGCCACACGCTGGGGCCGGCGATGGCCTGGATCGTGACGATGGGCTTGTCGGTGGGGTTGGCCTGAGCGAGGGCTTCTGCCACCTGCTGCTGGATGGTGGCCTTCTTGATGGCCATGGGTCCTCCTGAGCGGAATTTCACGGCCCCCGTCGTCGGGGGCACCGCAGAGTACCGGCCGTCCGGAGGCCGTTTCACTCCAGCCCGGGGCGGCGGCCCATGCGCCCCGGTATGGGCATCGGCGCCCGCCTCGTGGGGTGTTGGAATGGTTGATTCCGGATGATCTCCCGGCCGCCGCGGTGCGGGAAGCGGCCAACGGGGAAGGCCCTCTTGTGGGTTGCGTCCGCTGGTTTGAGAATGCGCATGACAACCGGAAGATCTTCGGTCGTCGCATCCGTCACCAGAGGGGACCCCCCACATGAACAAGCCTCTCGCCGCCGTCACGCTCTCCTTACTCCTGACCGGAGTGGCGGCAGCCCCTGCCATGGCATCGGCATCGGCCTCGGACACCGCGCCCGCCGTCGCGGTCACGTACGCGGGCACGGTCGCGCTCAGCAACTGCTCCGGCTCCGTCGTCCGCACCCCGAACTCCCAGCCCGGCGACCCCGCGCTCGTCCTGTCCAACGGGCACTGCCTGGAGACCGGCTTCCCGGCGGCCGGCGAAGTCCTCGTCAACCGGGCGTCCAGCCGCACGTTCTCGCTGCTCAACGCCTCCGGCTCGAAGGTCGCGACGCTGCGCGCCAGCAAGATCGCGTACGGCACGATGACGGACACGGACGTCTCGCTCTACCAGCTGACCAAGACGTACGCGCAGATCCAGAGCCAGTACGGAATAGCCGCCCTCACCCTCAACGACTCCCACCCGGCGCAGGGTTCCTCCATCAAGGTCGTCTCCGGGTACTGGAAGCGCACCTACAGCTGCAGCGTCGACGGGTTCGCCTACCGCCTCAAGGAGGGCGCCTGGACCTGGAAGGACTCGGTCCGCTACACCTCGTCCTGCAACACCATCGGCGGCACGTCCGGCTCGCCGGTGATCGACACGACGACGGGCAAGGTCGTCGCCGTCAACAACACGGGCAACGAGGACGGCCAGCGCTGCACGGACAACAATCCGTGCGAGGTCGACGAGAGCGGCAACGTGACGGTCCGCCAGGGCATCAACTACGCCCAGCAGACCTACACCCTCGTCCCGTGCATCGGCCCCGGCAACCAGATCGACCTGACCCGCCCCGGCTGCACCCTGCCCAAGCCGTAACCCCAGCGGCGCCGGGGCCCGTACGAGGGGCGGGCCCCGGCCACGGGGTGGACGGGGCCCCGGTGAGGGACGTCCATCGCCGCACGGCCGCCGGTTCCGTCCTGGTCGCCGCGACGGCGGGCTTCCTGGTCGCGTACGGCTGCGGGCGCCTGTGAGCCCGCTACGGGCTCTCCAGCCAGGCCGTGTACCAGGAGCGGAAGCCGGTGCTCACCGGGACGAAGCCGCCCCAGTCGGGGTCGATCTGCCAGACCTCGCCCCTCCGCGGGCCGTTCAGGACCAGCCTGAGGAAGATGCCGCAGCCCCGTTCCGCGAGCGTGAGCGTGCCCCGGGTCAGCGCGGCCTGCGGGCCGCGGATCCGGCCGGGCAGGGGAGCGGTGAGGGGGAACGGCAGGGCGAGCCGGCCCGGGAGCCGGTCCTCCTGCCACTCGCCGTCCACCGCCCACTCCTCGCCGGCCTCCGGGCGGGGGACGGCCAGCGGCAGCACCCCGTGACAGGGACCGGCGGGGCCGTCGCCCACCTCGGCGACGAAGGACCGGTACTCCCGGGGCAGGCCGATGCCGTGGGACTCCTCGAACGCCCGGATCTCCGCCTCCGGCACCGGCGGCCCCAGCCCGTACCGGTGCGTGTCCGCCCCGAAGCGCTCCAGCCCCGGGTCCCCCGCCGCCATCTCGCGTATCCGTGCGCGCACGCCGCGCGCATCCCAGCCGGTCATCCGGGGACCGTAGCAGCGGCGCCGCACCCCGCGCGGAACGGTGCCCGCCGGGGCGGGCGTGGCTCGCTTGACACGGAAATCGAACATCCATTCTGATGGGTTATCCACAGCCGAAACGGGCGTGGGAGCGCATTGTCAGTGGCAGGCGTTAGCGTCAATGGCGTGAAGCGATCGACTCAAGCAAACCGGGTGGAACCCATGGCAGGCACCGACCGCGAGAAGGCTCTCGACGCCGCGCTCGCGCAGATTGAACGGCAATTCGGCAAGGGTGCGGTCATGCGCCTCGGCGACAAGCCGAACGACCCCATCGAGGTCATCCCCACCGGGTCGACCGCGCTGGACATCGCCCTCGGCGTCGGCGGTCTGCCGCGCGGCCGCGTGGTCGAGATCTACGGCCCGGAGTCCTCCGGTAAGACGACCCTGACCCTGCACGCCGTGGCCAACGCGCAGAAGGCCGGCGGCACCGTCGCCTTCGTGGACGCGGAGCACGCGCTCGACCCCGAGTACGCCAAGGCCCTCGGCGTCGACACCGACAACCTCATCCTGTCCCAGCCGGACACCGGTGAGCAGGCCCTTGAGATCGTCGACATGCTGGTCCGCTCCGGCGCGCTCGACCTGATCGTGATCGACTCCGTCGCGGCCCTCGTGCCGAAGGCGGAGATCGAGGGCGAGATGGGCGACTCGCACGTGGGTCTCCAGGCCCGCCTGATGAGCCAGGCCCTCCGCAAGATCACCGGTGCGCTGAACCAGTCCAAGACCACCGCGATCTTCATCAACCAGCTCCGCGAGAAGATCGGTGTGATGTTCGGCTCGCCGGAGACCACGACCGGTGGCCGCGCGCTGAAGTTCTACGCCTCCGTGCGCATCGACATCCGCCGCATCGAGACCCTCAAGGACGGCACGGAGGCGGTCGGCAACCGCACCCGCTGCAAGGTCGTCAAGAACAAGGTCGCGCCCCCCTTCAAGCAGGCCGAGTTCGACATCCTCTACGGCCAGGGCATCAGCCGCGAGGGCGGTCTGATCGACATGGGCGTGGAGCACGGCTTCATCCGCAAGGCCGGCGCCTGGTACACGTACGAGGGCGACCAGCTGGGCCAGGGCAAGGAGAACGCCCGCAACTTCCTCAAGGACAACCCCGACCTCGCCAACGAGATCGAGCGGAAGATCAAGGAGAAGCTCGGCGTGGGCGTCCGCAAGGACACCGAGGGCGACGCGCCCGCCGCCGCCGCGCCGGCCGACGCCTCGGTGCCCGCCCCGGCGTCGAAGGCCAAGCCCGCGGCCAAGGCCGCCGTGGCCAAGAGCTGACCGTGCGGGAAGAGCAGGAGAGGGGCGGCAGAGCGAGGGGCGGCCGTGAAGGCCGCCAGGAGCTGCCGCCCCAGAGTCCCGAGGAGCAGGCGCGGGCGATCTGCCTGCGCCTGCTCACCGGGATGCCGCGCACCCGGCGGCAGCTGGAGGAAGCCCTGGCGAAACGGGGCATCCCCGACGAGGTGTCGCAGGAGGTCCTCTCCCGGTACGAGGAGGTGGGCCTGATCGACGACGCCGCGTTCGCCGGCGCCTGGGTGGAGTCCCGGCACCGCGGCCGTGGCCTGGCCCGCCGGGCGCTCGCGCAGGAGCTGCGGACCAAGGGGGTGCACACCACCCTCGTCCAGGAGGCGCTGGAACAGCTGGACTCCGAGCAGGAGGAGCAGACCGCCCGGGAACTCGTGGAGCGCAAGCTCCGCGGCACCCGCGGCCTGGAGCGGGACAAGCGGATCCGGCGCCTCGCCGGCATGCTCGCCCGCAAGGGATACCCGGAGGGCATGGCCCTGCGGGTGGTCCGGCGCGCGCTCGAAGCCGAGGCCCAGGCCGCCGAGGACACCGACGACCTGGGATACCCCGGGTACTGAGCCGGGCTCCCGAGCCGCGGGCCCGACAGCGGGGGACGGCCGCGGGGGACGGCCGGGCCCGGGGGGTGGGGGTAGCCCCCGCACGAGGACGCCGGAGCGCTCCAGTGCCGGAAAACCGGCGCGCGGCCAGAGTTGACCGCATGATGCTGCGTTACGCCCTTCAGACCGTCCGGGACCGCAAAGCCGGCTTCCTCGGCGCCTTCGTCGCGCTCCTGTGCGCGGCGGCCCTGATCACCGCCTGCGGCACCCTCCTGGAAACCGGCCTCCGCGGCCGGATCGCCACCGAGCGCTACGCCGGCACCCCGGTGGTCGTCTCCGCCGACCAGAACGTCCACCAGACGACGGTCAAGGAGAAGAAGGGCAAGACCAAGACGAAGCACAAGGCCAAGCCCGTCGCCGAGCGGGCCTGGCTCCCGGCCTCCACCGTGGAGACCGTACGCGCCGTCCCCGGCGTCGAGCGGGCCGTGCCCGAGCTGACCTTCCAGGCCGTCCCGGTCCTCAAGGCCCCGGCCGATCCGGCCAGGCCCTCGTACGGACACGCCTGGACCTCCGCCGTCCTCACCCCCTTCACCCTCGCCGAGGGCCGCGCCCCCCAGGGCGGCGACGAGGTCGTCATCGACCGCGCCCTCGCCACCCGGGCGGGACTGGCCGCCGGAGCACGGCTGACCGTGCAGGCCACCGGCGAGCCGAAGACCTACACCGTCAGCGGCATCGCCCGCACCGCCCACGGCGACCTCGGCCGGCAGACCTCCCTGTTCTTCAGCGACACCGAGGCCGAGCGGCTCGCCGCCCGCGCCGGCCAGGTCACCGCCATCGGCGTACTGCCCCGGCCCGGAACCGACACCGGCCGCCTCGCCGGACAGGTCCGGCAGGCACTGGCCGCCACCCCGCAGGGCGCCACCGCACAGGTGGCCGCCGGGGACGACCGCGGCCCCGTCGAATTCCTCGACGCCGCCGGCGCACGCATCAAGCTCGTCTCCATGGGCGGCGCCATGGGCGGCACCTCCCTGCTCGTCGCGATCCTCGTGGTCGTCGGCACCTTCGCCCTCTCCGTCCAGCAGCGCCACCGCGAACTCGCCCTGCTGCGCGCCATCGCCGCCACCCCCAAGCAACTGCGCCGCATGATCGGCCGCGAGGCCCTGCTCGTCGGCCTCGCCGCCGGCATCACCGGCTCCCTCGCCGGACTGCCCCTCGCCGCCTGGCTGCACGGCCGCTTCGTCACCAGCGGAGTCATCCCGGCCACCCTGGAGCGCACCGCCGGGATCTTCCCGATGTTCGCCGCCGTCGGCGCCAGCCTGCTCGGAGCCTGGGCCGCCGCCCGGATCACCGGCCGCCGGATCGCCCGCATCCGCCCTGCCGAAGCACTGGCCGAAGCCGCCGTCGAACGGCCCCGCCCCTCCTGGATCCGGACCCTGGCAGGCCTGCTCCTGCTGGCCGGCGGAGCGGTGCTGGTCGTCGTCCTCGGCTCGCTGCGCACCGAACCCGCCTCCACCCCGGTGACCTTCCTGGCCGTCGTGGTACTCGCCGGCGCGGTGTCGCTGCTCGGCCCGCTCCTCGTCCGGCTCGCGACCGTGCTGCTCGCCGGACCGCTGCGGCTGGCCGGCCCCGGCGGCCGGCTGGCCACCGCGAACCTGCGCGGCAACGCCACCCGCATGGCCTCCGCCGTCACCCCGCTCACCCTCCTCATCGGCATGACCTGCACCGTGCTCTTCGTCACCCCGACCCTCGGCGACGCGGCCCGGGCACAGGCCCGCGAAGGGGTCCGCGCCCAGTGGGTCGTCACCGCGCAGGGCCCCGGCGTGAGCCCCGGTACCGCCGAACGGATCCGCCGCACCCCCGGTGTCACCGCCGCCACCGAGATCGTGCACACCTCGGTACGGGTCGGCCTGACCAAGTACGCGGCCCAGGGCGTCACCCCGGCCGGCCTGACCCGCACCTGGGACCCCGAGGTCACCCGCGGCAGCCTGGACGGCTTCGGCGAGAGCAGCGCCGCCGTCAGCGAGCTCGCCGCCGACCAGCTGGGGCTGAAGCCCGGCAGCCCGCTCAAGCTGACGCTGGGCGACGGCACCCCGGTGACGCTGACCGTCTCCGCCGTGTACGGGCGGGGCCTGGGCTTCGGCGACCTGACCCTGCCGCACGGCCTGGTGGCCGCGCACGTGGACAACCCCCTCGCCGGCAGCGTCCTCGTCGCGGCGGAGCCGTCGGTCGGCCGGGAGAAGCTGGCCGCGCCGGGAACCGCGGTGCTGTCCGCGGCGGAGGCCGACACGGCCCGGGCCGAGCGGCAGGCCGCCGGCGCCGAGATCAACCTGCTGGCCATGGGCCTGGTGCTGGCCTTCACCGCCATCGCGGTGGTCAACACCCTGGCGATGTCCACCGCCGAGCGGTTCCGGGAGTTCGCGATGCTGCGGCTGGCCGGGGCGAAGCGGCGCCAGGTACTGCGGATGCTCCGCACGGAGACCCTGGCCGTGCTGCTGATCGGGGCGGTGCTCGGGTCGGGGATCTCGCTGGCCGTGCTGACCGCGTTCAGCGTGGGCATGACGGGGGTGGCCGCGCCGGCGGTGCTGCCGCTGGTGTACGCGGTGGTCGTCGCGGCGGCCGGGCTGCTGGCCCTGACCGCCACCGCCCTCCCGGGCCGCGCCGCGCTCCGCCTCCGCCCGGTGGAGGTGGCCACCTCCAAGGCGTAGCCCTGGCGCCGGCCGGGCGGGGTCGGGGGTTCCGCTGCGCGGGCTGCTCCCCGCCCCGCCCTTCCACCGTTCCCCGGGGGCTCCGCCCCCAGACCCCCGCGCCTCAAACGCCGGCGAGGCTATACATAGCCTCGG
>NZ_JBNNPF010000066.1:0-38581 GCF_050275515.1 Streptomyces sp. NPDC004126
GGCGCGGGGTCTGGGGCGGAGCCCCAGGGAACGGGCGAAGGGCGGGTAGGGGACCAGCCCCGCGCAGCGGCGCCCCCCCCGCCCGGCGACCCGGGGTCCGGTGGCCCGACACCCGGTGGCCCGGGGCACGGCGTCACGGGTTCCGGCGGCCCCCCCCGCACCCCCCGGCCAGGGGCACGGCACGGCATGATCGGACCGGCAGCCCCGGCCCACCCGGGGCCCGGACACCAGCAAGGGGGGCGCGACGCCATGGGATGGTGGCGCATAGACACCGACGCGCTCGCGCGCAGCCGCTTCGTGGTGTCCCCCCTCGCCGAGACCACCGCCGCCCTCATGGCCCTGGAGCGCCGCACCCCCGCCCACCCCGCCGAGCGGGCCTGGCTCGCGGACCGGCTCCCGCACTACCGGGCCCACCTGGCCGCCGACCCCCTCACCGCCGCCCTGGTGCGGGCCGCCCTCGGCCGGCTGTGGATCGCCGGGTACCTGACCCCGCCGGCCCACCGGGACGGCCGCGCCTTCGCCGAGGAGCTCGCCACCGTGCGCGCCGCCCCGGACGCGGTGGTCCGTACCGACCTGCGCGCCGCCACCGGCCGGCTCCCCGAGGGCCTCGACCGGGCGCGCGGCCTCGGCTCGAGGACGGCCGAACTGCTGGAGTGGGTCTGGGAGGAGGCCGTACGCCCCGACTGGGACCGGCGCCGCCGGATCGCGGAGGCGGACGTCCTGGTGCGCACCAGCCAGCTCGGCCGGGAGGGCTGGGCGGCCGCCCTGTCGGGGATGCGGCCGGGCATGGCCTGGCTGGGCGGCGGGCGGCTGCGGGTCAACCTCCAGCAGCGGCGGCCCCGCGAGCTGTCGGGGGAGGCCGGGCTGGTGTTCGTACCGGTGACGCACGCCCACGGGTGGGTCGCCTGGACCGGTACGTACCGGCACGCGCTGGTGTACCCCTGCGCGGGCCAGCTCACCCAGCCGGGTCCCGGGCCGGCCGCGCCGCAGGCGCTCGTACGGCTGCTGGGGCCGGTGCGGGCGCGGGTGCTGGTGCTGCTGGAGAGCCCGAAGTCCACGACGCAGCTGGTGGCGCTGACCGGGTACAGCCTGGGGGCGGTGGCCGGGCAGCTGAAGGTGCTGCTCGCGGCGGGCCTGATCCTGCGCCGGCGGGCGGGCCGCAGCGTGCTCTACAGCCGGGTCGCGGCCGGCGACGTACTGGTGTCGGCGGCGGGTACGCCTGAGTAGGGTGGCCGCGACCATCCCGAGGAGGCTGTCGTGACCGGCTGGAACACCACCCGCATACCGGACCAGAGCGGCCGCACCGCCGTCGTCACCGGCGCGAACAGCGGCATCGGCCACGTCACCGCCCGCGAACTCGCCCGGCACGGCGCGACCGTCGTCCTGGCCTGCCGCAGCGCCGCCCGCGGCCGGGCCGCCGTGACCCGTCTGCGGGCCGAAGTGCCGGGCGCGACCGCCGAGTTTGCGGAGCTGGACCTCGCTTCCCTGGACTCCGTACGGGAGTTCGCGCGCACCTTCGCCCGCCGCCACCCCGCCCTCGACCTCCTCGTGAACAACGCGGGGGTGATGGCCCTGCCGTACGGCCGCACCGCCGACGGGTTCGAGACCCAGTTCGGCGTCAACCACCTCGGGCACTTCGCCCTGACCGGCCTGCTGCTGCCGGCGCTCCTCGCGGCCGCCCCCGGCGCCCGGATCGTCAACGTGTCGAGCGGCTTCCACGTCCTCGGCCGGCCCGGGGCCCCCTTCGGCGGCGGCGAGGAGCGCGACTACCGCCGCTGGACCGCCTACGGCCGCTCCAAGACCGCCAACCTCCTCTTCACCCACGAGCTGGCCCGCCGCCTCACCGCCGCCGGCTCCCCCGTCACGGCCGCCGCCGCGCACCCCGGCTACGCCTCCACCAACCTCCATGCCGGGGCCGCCGCCCTGGAGGGCCGCGGCATCGGCTCGCGCGTCATGGCCCTCGGCAACGCCGTCCTCGCCCAGCCCGCCGCCTCCGGCGCCCTGCCCACCCTGTACGCGGCCACCGCGCCCGGGGTCCCGCAGGACGGCTTCTTCGGGCCGAGGCTCGGCTGGCGCGGGGCGCCCGTACGCTCCTGGCGGGCCGGCTGGACCCTCGACGACGCGGCCGGCGAACGCCTGTGGACCGCCTCCGAGAAGCTCACGGGCGTCACGTACCCGGCCCTTTGAGCTCCCGGCCCGTTCCGCCCCCTCCGGCTGCCCCCGCACGCGCCCCCGGCCGCCCCCTCCGCCGGTCCGCGCCCCCGCCACGCCCCGGCACGCAACCGTCCGCCCCGGCCGGGGCCTGACCTGGGCCGCCCCGGCGGCCGGACACTCGTCCCATGGACGACACTCCGGACAACCACACAGAATCCCCCGGGGACCACGCGGTGGTCCTCGGGGCCGGCCTGGCCGGGCTGCTGACGGCACGGGTCCTGGCAGGGCGGTTCGCCCGCGTCACCGTCGTCGAGCGGGACGAACTGTCCCTGCACGGGCCGGAGTTCCGCCCCGGCCTGCCGCAGTCCCGGCACGCGCACGTGCTGTGGGCGCGCGGTGTCGAGCTGATGGAGCAGCTGCTGCCCGGCACCACCGCCGAGCTGCTGGAGGCCGGCGCCGCCCTGCTGGAGTCGCCGCGCGACTTCCTGTGGCTGAGCCCCGCCGACTGGTTCCGGCACGTACCCGGCGCCGGGATGCTGATCGGCAGCCGGGAGCTCCTCGACTGGACGCTGCGCCGCGCCGTGCTGCGCGACGGCCGGATCCGGATGCTCGGCGGCCGGCTCGCGACCGGGCTCGTCGGCGGGCCGGGCAACCGCTCGGTGACCGGCGTGACCCTGCGCGACGGCGGCCGCCTCGCCGCCGCGCTCGTGGTCGACGCCACCGGCCGCACCTCCAAGGCCCCCGCCTGGCTGGCCGCCCTCGGCTACCCCGCCCCGGCGGTCACCCGCTACGACTCCCACCTCGGCTACTCCAGCCGCCCGTACGCCATCCCCAAGGCCGCCCTGGACGACCCGCGGCGCCGCTGGCACGGCATGTACGTACAGGGCCGCCCCGAGAGCCCGCGCGGGGGAGTGCTGGTGCCGCTGGAGGGGGACCGCTGGCTGGTCACCCTGATCGGCAACGGCGAACACGCCCCGCCCACCAAGGACCCCGAGTTCCTCGGCTTCGCCCGCACCCTGCGCAGCCCCGCCCTCTACGACGCCATCCGCGACGCCGAACCGCTGGCCCCGCCCAGCGGCTTCCGGGCCACCGCCAACGAGTGGCGCCACTACGAGCGCATGGACCGCTGGCCCGAGGGCCTCCTCGTCGTCGGCGACGCGGCCTGCCGCTTCAACCCGGTCTACGGGCACGGCATGACCGTCGCCGCCATCACGGCGCAGGCCCTGGGCGACGCCATCAGGGGCCTGACCACCGCCCAGATCCCGGCCCAGACCCGGCGCGTCCAGCGGCACACCGTCACCGCCGCCAACGTCGCCTGGCAGATCGCCACCAGCGAGGACCTGCGCTACCCCGGCACCGAGGGCCCGCCGCCGGACCGCGCGACCCGCGTCCTCCAGACCTACATGTCCCGCGTCATGGCCGGCGCCAACACCGACCCGGCCATCTCGGCCCCCTTCTTCGGGGTCCTCTCCCTCTCCGCCCCGCCGAACACCCTGCTCGCCCCGGGCACGATGCTCCGCGTCCTGTCGAAGTGGCGCCTGCCCACCTCACCCCGCACCACGACGGCCTACCCGCCGCACCACGACCCGGCCTGACTAACCCCGGACGGCCCGCTCGTACAGCCGGCGCACCCCGTCCCCGAAGTAACTGCTGTACGAAGTCACCTCGTCCCCGCCTCCATCGCGGCCGCCGATCACCCCGATCAGGGTCCCGGCCGCGGTCAGGACGGGGCCGCCACTGGTCCCGTTGGGCACGTCCGCGCAGTCCAGCCGCAGCTGCGTGGACCCGGCGGCCACGGCCGTGTTGGCGCACCCCAACGGCTGCTCGGCGTCGTTGGGGTACCCCACCAGCCGGGCGGGCGCGGGCAGCTGCTGCCCGAACCGCACGGGGTGCGCCCCGGTGACGTCCTCCAGCCGCTGCTCGGGATGCCCGGGCCGCCGCACCCGTATGAACGCCACGTCGTAATCCGGGTCCGCCGACGAAACCCACCGAGGATCCACATCGACCCGCGTGGGCACCCACACCCCGAACGGCGCCTTCCCATCCGCATACCCGGGCACGAACGCCAGATTGGTCCGGAACCCCCGCGCATACACGCAGTGCGCGGCGGTCACGACAAGATCCCCATCAGCCGAGTGCACGACACTCCCGGAACAGTGATGCTCGTCGTCCCAGTCCATCCCCGGCGAGAACAACGCCCCGTTGGCCGACTCGGCCTCAACGACCCCCGCTTCAAGCGGCTCCGACACCTTCCACCCGGCCGCGTCCGCCTCCGCCTTCCGCTCCCCGCCCCCCTCCACGAGCCCCTCAAGCGCCCGGGCAGCGGTCTCGTCCCCCACCCGCTCGCCCTGCACATAACTCCCGCGCCCGGCGTCCCCCACGGCAACGGTCCCGAACCGCCCCACCGCGAAGGCCACCCCGGCGACCACGAGCACGGCACAGACCCCGGCCAGCACACACACCCGCACGGCCCTACCGGTCATACCCCACTCCCAAAGATCGCCACCACCCCCCAACGCCAACGGCTCCCGGCGGGGTTCCCGCCCTCCACGTGTCCGCCCTCACACCGCCGGTCAGTCGGGGAACCTGACTGGAATCGTCCGGTCCGTCCCGTGCGGCATACTCGGCGAGTAGCTGGTGGGTGAGGTGGAAACGGCCGCTGCGTCCCCCGTGAAAGAGGCGTCCACCACCACGCTCTCGAAGCAGCGGTACGCCCAGTCGTCACGACTGCCGTGCCGCGCCACCTCGCCGCCGACCACCCCCCTCAGGAGCCACCCCGGACCGTCGCACCCGATGAACCGCACCGTCACCCTGTCCCGCCCTCGCGCATCACCAACGACGCGGACCACCGCTCTGAGCTCGACGCCCGCGCGCCCGGACCATCGCTCGACGTCGCCGCCGCGGGCGCGCACATCGGATGCGAGCCGATCGCAGGTACGTTCCCATTCCGGCTCTCCGGACGTCCTGAAGGCCTGGAGCTGCAGACTGGCGGTCCTGTCACGGACAAGGACCGCCTCCACGTACTCCCCGCCCGACCGGGACCGATTGAGCTCCATCCTCCCCACCTCCATGCGCGGGACCTTCAGCCCGCCGAGGTCGATCAGGTCCGCGGCCCGCCAGCCTCTTTCGCCGGTGTCCCAGGGACCGACGTCGATTCCGCGATAGGACGGTCGGAGCAGCTCCCCGGCCTGGAGGGCTTCCTCCAGAATCGCCTCCGCCGATTCCAGCAGGACGCCGATTTCTTCGTGGGTCATCGCTTCCGCGGCAAGGACGGTGACCAGCAAGGCCAGCACCCGGTCGAGAGTCAGCAGCCCCTCCGCCCGAGCCGCGCGAGCTGCCGAAAGATTGCCCCGGAGCACCTCGACCAGCGCATCGGCATGCTCACGCGGCAACCCCGCAGGCGTGCCGCCGAAAACCGCCGACCCATTACGGCCTTCCTCCCAGCGCAAGAAGACAAGGCACTTGAGACCGATGAGTAGTACCCAGGCCGGCGTGGCCTGCTCCCAGTCCCCCCACCTCGCCCGCTCCAACGACTCCCGCGACAAACGCCCGTCGCGCGTGAACTCATCCAAAATCGCCCGTGCCTCGCCAACCACGGCACCCATGCCACCATCCCCCTCATCACCGGCCGGCCACACCACCCGGCCAGACTGACTCGACCCGACGAACTCGTCGTCGGCTCGCTGGCCCCATCGCACCTCGGGCGATCAGCCGGCGGCGACCCGCCCCGCACCCGGCAGCTCGCCTCGGCCTCACTCGGCCGCGCCCGCCGCGTCCCCGCCTCCATCGGTTTCCGACATCACACCCGATTCTCCAGGCCTTCCGGTGGTCGACAGGTGCGCTCGGCGCGGACGCGGGCAAGCCTGGAAGGTGCGAACTTGTGCTGAGCCCGGGGCCGCAGGCGCGGGCAGGTGGGTACTGCCTCAGAATGTGACTGTGGATGACAGGTGGGATGTGTGGCCCGACAGCGCCCGGTCTCAGTGGACCCTGGACCCGTATCTGGGCGTGGGGCCGCTGCGTTTCGGTATGAACCCGGACGAGGTGTCGGACGTCCTCGCCCGCGTTACTGCGGAGACCCAACGGTGCATAACCACATGCCTTCGTGACGGTCGGCAGGTTAGGGAGGTGGGCGAGTATCGGGAGTTCGGGCTTTCCCTGTTTTACAGCCGGGGGGAGGAACTTGAGGGGCTCACTGCCGATGGCCTGCGGGGACCACAGGTCCTCGCCGAGGGAGTGGCTTTGACGGGCCGCGTGCCCTCCGAGGTGGAACGGTGGATGACCGACCGGGCCGAGGTGCGGTTTCCCGAAGACGATTTCGAGCTCGGCTATATGGGCACTGGTATCCCGGGCTCATGGAGCCTCGGGCTGGTGGTCAACGTACAGCGTGTCGCCGATCACCTGGTGACACGCCCAGTGGTCTTCGCTGAACACGTACTGGACGATGCGCACCACATCCTTCCCCGCCAGGCGTGGATCATCTACTGAGGGCTGCCCTGCAGGTGAGCTTCAGGCTGGTGGAGAGGCGACCGGTTGGTGTTCCGGCCGTCACTGTCGGGCGAGGCTGACGTTGTACAGGCGGGCGATGCCCGACATCGAGTGGTGCACGCCGTCGCCTTTCAGGCGGCAGTCGCACAGGATTTTTCAGCTCCTCATGCCGGCGAAGACGTGCTCGACGCGGGCACGGACCTGTTTGTGGGACCTGTCGTGGTCCTGCTTCCACTGGGGAAGCTTCTCGTTCTTGCTCCGGCGGCGGTGTGGGAACACCCGCCCCGGGCACCGTGAGGTACAGGAAGGAGAACGAGAGGCGGCAGCGGACGACTGGCGGGACAACGGCCTCGTCTTCAGCACGCCGGCAGGAGGGCCGATCGATCCCGCTAACCTCAATCGCAGCTTCCGCGCGCTCCTCGATCGGGCAGGGATCCGCCGCATCCGCTTCCACGACCTACGGCACTCCACCGCCACCCTGCTCCTTGAGTAAGGCGTCGAACTCGTCGTGATCAAAGAGTTCCTCGGCCACGCTCACATCGGCGTCACGGCCACCGTCTATGCTCACGTGAGACTCCGGCTCCAGCGGGACGCCATCGACCTCTTGGGCCGCACCCTACGGCGCTCCGATGAGACCACCGGCCAGCCCGACGACCCGCCACGCTGCGCAGCACCCGTCCGCTGACGTTGCCGTCAGCTACTAACGCCAAGCCATCAACACCCTGGGGGATGCTCTCGGCACGGACAACGACGCCCCCGAAGACCCACCCGCTGCACCGGTCGTCCGCTGACGTTGCCGTCACCGTTGCCGTTAGGCTGCCCGAAAAGCCTCGCCCAAAGACAGTGGGCGAGGCTTTTCAGTCGCTAACCGGAGGTTGAACCCCTCGTCCGATTTGGCGGCCGAGGAGGCCGCCAAAAGTCACTCCTCTTCGAGGAGACCGATCTCTTGCGGCAGGTTCAGCATCGATCCCTTTCGCACCGGATCAGTCGCCAGCTTGGAGACCTCGACGATGATCGCGGCCAGCGCCCGGCGGTCACCCTCTGAAAGCTCTTTGAACAGGGCGGCAGCCGGTTCGATGATGTCCGTAGCGATGTCCGTAGCGATGTCCGGGGCAATGTCATCATCGTCGGCCAGGTCGATGGACACAGCCACCCTTGAGAAGGCGCGCGCCAGAACGTGCGCGCCAGAACGTGCGCAAGTTCCAATCTTCGGTGCTTCTCACCTGCCGAGTACCCATTTGGTCCCGCCGCTCCGCTACTCATTCCTGAGTGCAAGTTGAGCACGTTCGCTGGAGCAGAATTTCACCAGCCGGCCACAGAAAGAGCGGCTCCGGTCAAGGATTCCAGAAGACAGATTCTCAAACTCCGTAAGACTCGAAGCATCATCGAACCATGCCCTGTCTTCTTCCATAGAGAGGCCGCCCGACACTTCGAGGCCGAGCGAACGCTCCAGAACGAAGAGCGAATCAAACAGCCGCTCCGTGGCGTAAGCCATAGAATCTACCGAACCGTCACTAACTCCACGCACTCCGAACTCAATGGCCGCTTTCTGAATTCGCCTCAGTCCGAGCCCCCGGGATCGCCCAGTCTCAGGCCTGACGGAGAGGCGACAGCCTAATTCGGAGAAGCATTCGACGAGAAAGGGACTCTTAGTCGAATCGCCAACGATGGAGATCAGACGCTCAGCCTGACTCGATCGCCCTGCCATTTCGCTCAGCAAAGGCTCGGAACGAATCAGTGAAAGCCAAACCCACGCCTCCCTGGTGAATGTCGGAATCTGCTCCACCAACCCTCGCCTCTGCCTCATGAATTCCGGAAGGACGGCTCTGGGGTACTTTCCGATCATCCAAAGTCTTGAGACCTGCTCGTCGAGGAATCTCCAAGCCGCCGATGCCGCCCCCAGCCTGGCAGGGCCTGGCATCTCCTCGGGGCACACGCACGTCATACTCAACACCCGCGGGCCCAGGGTGTGGAGATCGAAAGACATGTCGGCTGAAAGGTGATGCAGGCTCACCTGATCACCCACTAGGTCTCCCGGAAGGTCGTCGAGTGTCTGAATCTCCCACTCGGTCCGAACGAGCCCGGACCCGTCAGACTCGCCCAAGGGCCAGGATGCGATATTTATTTGGACTGCATCGAAGCTGTTCCAGTCGAAACTCATGAACACATCCTGACCGCTAAGGGATACTTCTACTGACCTAGACGCACGTCGGCAACCTTACGCAAGAAAGGCATTGCGCCTGGCCTGAATATTACTTCTTCGGGCATACCGTCACCTGTGGTTCTTGTGGTGATGTGCCCCTCACTCACCAGTCGATCATAGGTACATTTACACATCCGGAACACGAGAACCGCAGCTCCATTCTGCCTACCGTAGTTCCGGGCCACACCCCACTGTGCCGCCGTACTGAAGTTGGGATCGGACGCTCCCGAGACCCTGTAAGAGAACAGGTTCCCTGGCTGCGCCACACCACCACCACTCGAAGCGGCTTTCGCCGCTTCGCTACTTAGGCCGTTTGCCGCAATATCGTCGGCATGCGATGCAGTCGTTCCATGAGCAAATTCAAGCTGCTCGCCACAGTTATGAACGAGGATCGGGGTGACCCCAGCCAGCACATAGTACGTGTGGAGGTCTGCCACGGTGAGGTTGTGAACCGTGGCTTGGGCCGTCCAGCGCTTGACGGCCTGGACCTGGACGCGGGTGCCAGCGCTGGTGCGGAGCCACTGGCCGGGCTGGAGGTCGGTGGCGTCCACCCACTTCGCCAGGTCGACCGCCCAGAAGGGGTGCTTGTCGGTGGCCGTGATGAGGTCCGTGGCCGTGCCGGTGTCGCCGTCGGTGTCGACCGTGACCTCAACGAGGTTCTTGGCGCCTTCACCGAGGATGGTGGCCGTTACGTCCTTCGCCGCCGTTTCACCCGTCTTCGGGTCGGTGGCGAGGACCTTGTCGCCCGGCTTCAGGTCGTCGATCGGCTTGGACGAGCCGTCGGCCATGACGACCAGGGTGCCCGCCGCGAAGCTGTTTCCGATGGGGCACGATCCGCCCTTGCCGCCGAACTTTGATCCGATCTTGGAGATGGCCTGGCCCACGCCCTTGCCGATGGCCTTGCCTGCTGCGGCGAGGGCCGGGCCGGCTGCCGCGCCCAGGACTCCGCCCGCGGCACCGAACAGGGCTCCTGTCGCCATGTCCTTGAGGGAGCCCAGGATGCTGTGGTCGGCATTCGGGTCCATGTAGTTGGCGACCGCCGCTCCCGCGGCGCCGGCTATCGCTCCGCAGCCGGCCGCGGCTGCGAAGCCGACTCCGCCCGTGGCGACACCCGCCGCTCCCGCGGCGGCGACGCAGGCGACCCCGACCACGACCTCGGTGACGATGGAGACGATCGCGATCTTGTTCTCTTGCCAGAACTTCTTGCCTGAGTCGACGGCCTTGCGCACGGAGCACATGGAGATCAGGCCGCAGCTCGCCGCCTTCTTGGGGCTTGAGACCCTCGACTTCGAGGGGCCGGTGCCGGCCCGGGAGCCGTAGTACGGCTGAGCGACCTTGTCGCGCTCCGTGTACGCGCTGTTGTAGTCGCCGCGGATGGGAGTGGGGCGGTCCGGGTGACCCACCGGGAGGTTGTCGTCGCGCGGGTTGTAGTGGCCGCCGCAGTGGCCGTTCTTGCAGTCGGTCTCGATGAGACCGGACGGGTCGCTCTTGTTGACCGGGTTGGCACTCGCGTACGAGTAGCCGTTCATCTGTGTCGGGTTGGTGATGTCGATGACCGGGTCGACGGAGATGAAGCGGCCCGTGGTCGGTTCGTATTCGCGGGCACCGATGTGGGTCAGGCCCGTGTTGGTGTCGTCGATACCGCTGCCGAGGAAGCCCCGGCTGCCGGCCCAGTTGCCGGGCTGGACTCCGCGCGGGTTGCCGTACGGGTCCGACTTGCGGCGGGTCAGCGCCTGCCCGGCGGTTTGCTCCACCGAGGTGGTGGCCGTGCCGTGGTGGTCGGCGAGCTGGACGGTGAGCTGGTGGTTGTCGGCCCTGCCGCTGGTGCGGCGGACCGTGGTGGCGCCGGCGCCGGCGTAGTAGCGGACGGCGTCGATGGCCTGTCCGGCCTTGTTGACGGTGATCTCGGCTTCGCCGAGGTAGAGGGTGCGGGAGCTGCCGGTCTCCTCGATGAGGCGGCTGCCGCCGGCGTCGTAGACGTACGTGGTGGTGTTGTCGAAGGTGAACTGCTGGGGGCCGGTCGCGTTGCAGGGCCACAGCTGGAGGTCGGTGCCGTCAGCCGCGTTGTTGGGGACGTCCACGCACTGGTTGCTGGCCGGGTTGTTGAGCGACTTGTCGCCGGCGCGGTGGACGAACTTCTGCTTCTCGCTGCCGTCACAGGTGGCCAGGACCAGCTTGCTGCCGCTGGTGGTGAGGCACTTGTCGAGGGCGCGGACGGTGTCGCCGGTGAGGCGCCACTGCTGGGCCTTGGTCTCGTTGCAGGGGTAGATCTGTACCGGGGTGCCGTCAGCGGTTCCGCCGCTTTCGACGTCGAGGCACTTGCCGGAGGCGCCGATGACGGACACGGCTCCGATGCCGGGGCTGCCGGCCGAGGTGAGCTTGTTGCGGCGGTCCCAGTTGAGGGTCTGGGTGTCGCCGTCGATGCGCCGGCTCTTGGTGTTGCCGGAGGCGTCGTACTCGTAGGTGGACAGGGAGGTGACCGTCGAGCCCGGGTTGCGGGTGGTCTTCTCGGCCTTGGACAGGGCGTGCGGCTGGGTCTTCAGCGGAGGCTGGGCGCCGTTGCCGGCGATGGTGACGCCGTAGGTGTAAGTGGTTTCGTCGTCCAGCGCGCTGTTGGTGAGGTCGCGGTTGACGAGCTTGGTGCGGTTGCCGATCGCGTCGAACTGGTATTCCTGCCAGAACCCGTCACCGTCCGGACCGGGGGTGACGTCGGCCAGGCTGGGGCCCGTGCAGGACGCGGACTTGCCCGTCCACGCCTTGGTGAGCTGGCCCATCGGGTCGTACGCGTAGCACTGGCGGTCCTCCCGGCCGCCGGGCTGGGAATCGGTGATCGAGGTGATGTTCCCCGCCGGGTCGTACGCGTACGAGACGTCGCTGACGCGGTTGGGGCCGCCGGTCTCCCGGTCGGTGACCTGGTTGGTGACCTGCCCGGTGTTCTGGTTGTAGAGGGTTGTTGTCCACACCCGGTTCGGCGCGTTGCCGGTCGCGGTGCGCAGGACGTTCCCGAACGGGCCGTACTTGACGTCGGCGGTGTACCAGTTCAGGCCCGAGAGGGTCTGGGGCAGGCCGTCGGCGTTGTAGCGGGTGACCAGCTTCTCCGCCGCCAGGCCACCCGGGGTGGCCGGGAGGGTGGTCGACTGGACCTTGCCGGTCGGGGTGTAGGCGGTGGTGTAGGCGTAGGTTCCGGCCAGGCCCTTGGTCGCGGGGACGTTCGGGATCGTGATCTTCGAGCCAGTCGGGCGGTACTCGGCGTCGTAGCCGGTGACCTCGCTGGTGTACGCCGCCCCGCCCTCGTAGCGCGTGGACGCGACGGGCCGGCCCTTGGCACCCGGCAGGGTGTCGAAGGTGAAGGACGCGACGAGCGGCCCGTTGGGGGCGTCGTCACGCAACTCGGTCGCGCGGCCGAGGACGTCGTACGTCGTGTACTGGGTACGCCCGCTGGAGTCCTTCGCCCAGAGCTGCTGGTCGAGGTTGTCGTAGCCGAACTCCGACCGTCCCGTGTCCGGGTCCTCGGACCATGTCTTGCGGCCGCGGACGTCGTAGCCGTACGTCCACTTGTTGCCGGCCGCGTCGGTGACCTGCGACAGCTTGTTGCGGACGTCGTAGGCGTACGAGGTCTTCGTCCAGGTGGTGAGGTCGGTCGACGTCGCGTACTCGATGGCCGACGTGCGCCCCAGCGGGTCGGTCCACGTCTTCGTGGCACGGCTGCCCTTGAGGGGGCTGTTGCCGTCCGCGGACATGGCCGAGCGGGTGAGGGTGAAGTCACCCTCGTACTGGGCGATGTCGGAGTACTGCGGAACGTCCGCGTGCAGCGTGGTGGTGCGGACCGCCCGGCCGAGGCCGTCGTACGCCGTCTCCGTGGAGTTCGGGACCTGGAAGACGTTCTCCGGAACGAAGATCTTGTTCGTCGGGACGCCTTCGGCGTAGTAGCCGTTGTTCGTGTGCCGGACCGTGCCGTTCGCGCTGTAGAGCGTGTCCGTGATGAGGCGGCCGCCTCCCACGGCCTCGCCCTGGCTCTGGCGCGGGCGCAGCAGGCCGTCGTAGATCGTGATGGCCTTGCTGTAGGTGCCGTCGTCCTGGAGCGTGTTGCTGGTGACGACCGGCGGTTCGTGCTCCGTGATCTGGTAGGAGAAGGTGAAGGCGGCCTTGTCGGTGCCGGGTTTCTGAGAGGGCGTCCACACGGCGGTGGAGCGGCCCAGGTTGTCGTAGGTCGTGGTGACCTTGCGGCCGTTGCCGTCGGAGTCCTCCAGGGGGAGCCCGCGGCCCGGGTCGCTCTTGCTGGTGGTCGTGTGCCCGAGGGCGTTGGTGCCGGTCACGGCGAAGGGTGTGCCGGTCGCCGGGCTGTAGGCGGTGGTGACGGCATTGCCCGCCGCGTCGAGCACCTTGACCGGACGGCCCAGGGCGTCGTACTCGGTACGGCCGGTCGTGATCCAGCCCGTGCCGGCCGCGTCGTTGGTGTCGACCTGCTGGACGAGGCCCTTCGAGGGGGCGGCGCCGAACGCGTTCAGGGCGTCGTAGGACGTGCGCGTGTCGGAGAGCAGTGTGCCGCTTCCGGCCTGCGAGCAGTCACCCGCGGTGGTGCGGATCCGCTGGGGCAGACCGATGAGGTGCTTGTCGGTGTTGTGGACGTAGGCCGTGGTGGCGCAGGTCTGGTCGGTGGTCTTCCAGCCGCCGGTGCCGTCGGGGCTGATCGCCTCGTTCTGCACCGTCTGGGTGAGCCCGTAGGTGGGGTCGAAGGCGGTACGGCTGCGGAGGGTCCTGGTCGCGCCGCCGCTCACCGTCTGGATGTTGTCCGTGCGTGAGGTTCCCGAGCGGAAGGCGTCCAGTGGTGTGGTGCCGTCCCTTGGCCGGGATGCGGTCTTCTGGCTCCAGGGCCAGGTGAGGGACCGCGCGACGACGCTGCCGCCGGTCTTGGAGTAGGTGATGGTCTCGGCGGCGCTGCCCTGGTACTGGGGCAGGTCCTCGCCGAGGTCCTCCGTGCCGGTGGAGTCCTTGACCGTGATCTTGGGTCGGCCCGCGTCGCCGGACATGCCCCGGAAGTAGCGGGTACGGGTCTGGGACTCCTCGGTCGCGTCGGACTTGCCCGTGTTGGCCGTGACGCCCTTGTTCACGACCACACCGGCGTAGCCGCGCCATTGGCTGTAGGTGCGCAGTTCGGGCTTGGAGAACTCGTCGGTGTCCTTGCCCCAGGCGGCGTCGCCCTCATAGGTGTAGCGCGTGGTGACGTCGGGCTGGCGGGAAACGCGGTCCTTCTCGGTGACCTTGTCGACGACGTACTTGTTGAACCACTCCAGCGGGGGCTTCTCCACCTCGCTGTCCGGCGACCAGTGCACCGGGTAGCAGCGGGTGGTGTTCTCCTCCGGCTTCGGGTGCGTACCACCGACGGGGCAGGGAGCGGAGTAGCCGACCGAGATCTCGCCGCCCGTCTCGGTGCGGATGGTCTCCACGCGCAGGCGGTCGAAGTCCGGGGTGGCGTCGGTGGCGCTCGTCGCGACGCGGTTGGGCATGTCGCGGACGTTGGGCAGGAAGGAGACGGCCGGCAGCGAGGTGCTGTCCTGGGTGCCGCCCGCCTTCGGGATGCCGTAGCCGGTACGGGTGATGGACTCCAGCCAGAGCGGCGGGTGGGTGTCCGTGCGCTGGCGGGGGAAGGACTGGGTCAGGTCCCAGCGGTCCACGAGGGACAGATCCGTGGAACCCTCGGTGCGCTGGGCCTTGGTGGTGACGGACGTCAGCCGCTTGCGGGTCCAGAAGGTGGGGGAACCGGTGAAGCAGTCCTTGGCGGTGGCCTTGCAGTTCAGCGTGGCCGGCGTGTCCCACCAGGGCTGCTTGTCACCGTAGTTGTTGCCCTCGAACTCGGCGTCCGAGCACTGGGTGGTCCCCTCCTTGATGCACCGTTCGGCCACGGTGAACTCGACCTTGGCCGCCGGGGCACCGGACAGGTTGTCGCTGCGCAGGCCATAACTGATCTGCGTCGGGTATCCGGCGCGGACGTAGGAGACCGGCTGCTTGAACTTCTCGTTCTTCGCGTAGCGGTTGGTCTCCCTGGCCCAGTCGACGATCATCGCGTTGCCGTGGACGTCCTCGACGTAGTCGAGGTTCCAGCGCCAGCCCTGGTCGCAGGAGGAGGCGGCGAAGGAGGCCTGGTAGCAGGGCTCGCCGGGGTGGTTGCCGAAGACCGGCACGCTGAGGACTGAGTTGGTGACCGGACGGCTGCCCGCCCCGTCGACATCGTGGCGACCGAAGAAGTAGCGGGTGCCTTCGCGGGTGGTGACGACCCAGTACTCGCCGTCCTTGGCCCCGTTGGCGATGCCGGCGTCCGTCTTGCGCTCGACCCGGGAGCCGTCGTCCGTGGCGGGGATCCACTTGCCGGTCGTCGCGTCGTGGACGAGTTCGGTCGTGGACCCGCCGAGGGACATGACGACGTTGTCGCCTGCCCAGCACAGGTCGCTCTTCTTCTTGTCCGTGCCGTTGTCGTTGTTCGGCTTGGCCGGGTTGGCCTTGAGGTCGTCAGAGCAGGAGCGGTAGCGGCGCTCGATGTAGCCGGGCTCGTAACCCCACCCGTCACCGACCCAGGACGCCTGGCCGTTGGCCACGGAGGTCTTGCCGTCCACGGCCTGGGAGGAGTAGCCGAAGCCGACCTGCGGAGCCGGCCCGGCGGGCGGGGCGGGCACGGTCAGCGGGTACGACCAGGAGAAGCCGCCGCCGCTGCCGCCGGCGCTCCAGGAACCGGACGGGGACAGGGACGTCGCCTTGTACGTGCCGCCCGCGCCCGAGGCGCCGTCCGAGGCGGCCAGGACGGTGGGCCCGCCGCTGCCGCCTGCCATGGTGCGCAGGCCCTGGCTCGGCGTCGTGGCCGGGTCGACGGTGGCGCGGACGGTGCCGGTGGAGGGGTCGTTGGTGCTGGGGACGTCCTTGGCGACGGAGCACTCGGGGACGTCCGGAGTCGTGAGGAAGCACTCCGGGAGCTGCTTGAGCTCCAGGCGGGTGGCCCACTCGGTGCCGTAGAGGTCCTTGAACTTCTTGTAGTCCAGCTGGATGTCCACCGGCGTGGAGCCCTCGGCCGGTGGGGTCACCTTGATCAGCGCGCCGTCGACGTTCGCCGCCTCGGTGGCGGCGCGGGTCTCGACCGCCACCGACCAGGTACCGGAAGGGGCGGGCGGAGTCGGGTTCTCGACGGTGGGCGAGGCCTTGCCGATGCTGACAGGCAGGGTTCCCGCCTGGACCAGCTGGTCACCGCTCAGGGCGACGCTGGCGGTGCCGCCGGCCGGCGGCGTCACCTTCGACGGTTCGTATTCGGGCGGTGGCTGGACCGGCGCGCCGGTCCAGCCTTCGAGTTTGGCCGCCTCTACCTTGTCGAGCTTCGCCTTCATGTCCTGCTGGAGCCCGGGTAACTGGACGCCGCTGCGGTCGCCCGGCGGCGCGGCCCAGGCATCGACGGGCAGCAGAGTCACCGCCAGGACGAAGGACAGCGTGATGCCCGTGCTCCCGGCGATGCGGGCACGTCTGGCGCGTGCCTTTCTGTTTCCGGGCAGGCGGAAATTGTTCGCCGAAAACGGCGACATGTGGACCCCCCCACGATCTGCCGCCGACGGCTGTGGCGCGTGGGCGGCAGGCAACTGACAAATAGCCCGCTGATTTTGCAGTGGACCGGTGAATAAAATCCACTAACTCCGATTCGGTGTGGCCTTTGTCACCTTACTTGGCTCACAGCCAGGGGCAATCGATATAAATCGGTCGGAAACGACGTGCAGGCGGCTGGAATCTAGGGGTGACGGTGTCGGGGTGATGGTTCATGCTCTGCTCGCATGGCCATTTGCGCGAGGGTGAGTGGGGAGCGAACTCTTCGCAGTTTGAGCCAGTGGCTTGAAATACATTAATGCATGCCGAGGGTGGCTGAATTGGTGCGCCCGAGGGGGGAGAGATTACCCGTGGATGTCCGTGAATCCGTGGATGAAAGTCCGCCTACCGCTGCTTCGGAAAACGGGGTCGGGGAGCCGTCGCTGCGCTGGTTCCGTCGCCGTCGAGCTGCCGGAGGCCTGGCCGTCCTGCTGGCGGCAGCCGTCGCTGTTCCGATCGTGATGCTCTCGACCGACGCGGACCGGCCACGCGAGCAGGCCAAGCCAGATACGGCTGCGAACGGACCCGTCGGCGCGCCCGAGGCGCGGCGGCTGGCCAAGGAGAGCGGCAAGGAAGTCGAGGTCACGGCGGAACGCACCGCGCACACCAGCACGTTCGCCCAGCCCGGAGGGCAGTTCAAGCTGCGCGTCCACAGCGCGGCCACGAGCGCCAAGGTCGGCAACGAGTGGAAGCCCATCGACACCACTCTCCAGAGGGTGGACGGCGGATTCGCGCCGAAGGCCGTCAACGGCAGCGTGGTGTTCAGTGCCGGAACCAGGAGCCAGCCGGCCGGTGGTGGCGGAGGAGGCGGTGAGCGGGCTTCTCGTGGAACGACGAGAACGACCCTGGTGCACCCCGTTGTTCTGAAGGCCGACACGCCCGCACCCCAGTGGACCGACCTCGTACGGCTGAATCTCGACGGACACGACCTGGTCGTCGGCTGGCCGGGCACGCTTCCGGAGCCCGTCATCTCGGGGCCGCGGGCGCTGTACGAGAACGTCCGCCCCGGCATCGACCTGGTGATGACCGCACAGGACGGGGGATACACCCATGTGCTGGTCGTGAAGGACAAGAAGGCCGCCGCCGATCCGCTGCTCGGCCAGCTGAACTACCGTCTGTCCTCTCCGGACATGACCTTCCACCTCGACGAGGCTTCTCACTCCGTCAGTGCCCGTGACGGCAAGGGCGAGGAGGTGGCCGGCTCCCCGACCCCCTTCATGTGGGACTCCGCGGGCAAGACCGCTGTGACGGAGGGCGAGCCGGTCGCGAAGCCCGCGCCCGAGGCCAAGGACCACCCGACCCTCGCCCTGCCCGGCCTGGGCGGTGCCGAAGGCAACCACGCGACGTCCGCGGGTGCCGCGCTGAGCCCCGAGAACGTGCTCACGGTGAAGCCCGACACCCGCCTCCTGGATGACGCGGACACGGTCTACCCGGTCTTCATCGACCCCTCCTTCAAGGGGCACAAGCAGAACTGGACCCTCTTCTACAAGACCGAGGGCAAGTCCAGCTTCTG
This sequence comes from Streptomyces sp. NPDC004126, assembly GCF_050275515.1. Taxonomy (NCBI): domain Bacteria; kingdom Bacillati; phylum Actinomycetota; class Actinomycetes; order Kitasatosporales; family Streptomycetaceae; genus Streptomyces; species Streptomyces sp. NPDC004126. The sequence continues at coordinate 17,973 of NZ_JBNNPF010000066.1, forward strand.
GAACGGCCAGAACTTCAACAGCGGCAGCGGCGCGCCCGAGGCGCGCGTCGGCTACGAGTCGACGACCAACGGAACATCCCGGTCGGCCTTCATCTTCGACTTCGGCACGCAGATCCACGGGGCCCAGATCCGTTCGGCCAGACTCAGGATGCTGCAGACCTACTCGTGGAGCTGCGACCCGACGTCGTTCGACGTGTACCACACACCTCTCATCAACAGTTCCAGCACCTGGGACAACACGAGCGACGGCAACTTCTGGGGCAAGCGGATCGCGAGTGCCTCCACCGCTTACGGCTACAAGAGCGGGTGCCCGGACAACTGGGTCGGCATCGACATCAAGCCGACCGTCGAAGAGGGCGCTCGTGGCGCCTGGCAGAACCTCACCCTCGGCCTGCGCTCACCGAACGAGAGCAACCCGAGCCACTGGAAGAAGTTCCTGGCCAACGGTGAGAGCGCCCCGTACATCGAGGTCGAGTACGCCAAGTCCCCCGACACTCCGGTCCTGGCGAACATGAGCACCTCGCCCGGCGGTGCGTGCGTCACCGGGCAGCCGTACACCAAGATCGGAAAGGCGGACGTGGACTTCCGTGCCAAGGCCACGGACGGCGACGGCAACCTGCACCGGCTGAGCTTCAGGATCTGGTCCGCCGACGGCTCCCCCGTGGCCGACGAGCTCCGCGACACCAACGGCGACGGCGCAGCGAACCTGACGGTGCCCTGGGAGAAGTTCACCCCCGGCAAGACGTACTACTGGCTCGCCCAGGCCGTCGACTGGGACGGGCAGTGGTCCGGCAGCGGCCCCATGGACTCCGGCGGTGGCGGCTGGTGCACCTTCACCGTCGACCACACCCAGCCCACACCGCCCACGATCCGCTCCGAGGACTTCCCCGCCCCCGGCCCGGACGGCGCCGAGTGGAGCAAGAACCCCCTCGGCCCCGGCAAGATCACCGTCATCGCGGGCGGCACCAACCCGGCCGACATCCGTGAGGTCCAGTGGTCGCTGAACCACCCCGTCTACGACCAGAAGGCCGTCCCCGCCGCCGGACAGGACACCGTCACCCTCGACGTGAACCCCGACAACGCCGGACCGAACCTCTTCTACGTCCGCATCGTCAACAAGGCTGGGAACGTCTCGATTCCGTTCACCTACACCTTCTACGTCCGCCCGCGCCCCGGCCTCGACGGCGCCGGAGACGTGACCGGTGACGGGAAGGCCGACGTGCTCGCCGTCGACGGGGCCGGTGACCTGCGTGTCTACCCCGCGGATCGGGTCGGCGACGTCGATGCCTGGATGCCCGCCGCCACCGACAACGGCAAACCGGCACCCGCCGGCTACTGGAAGGACGCGAGTGGCAAGTCCGCGCTCATCGCCCACTCCACCGACTGGTACCCCGGGGACGGCATCACGGACCTCGTCGCCCGCATGCCCGACGGCAAGCTGTACGTCTACCAGGGCGACGGCAACGGACGCTTCGACATCAGCAGGCGCACCGAGATCCTGCTGCCTGCCGGAGCGCCGGATCCGGCCACCTTCAGCCAGATCGTGGTCGTCCAGGACGTCAACGGGGACAACTCCGAGGACATCTTCGCGACCGCCGGAGACGCCTTCTGGGTCCTGACCGGATACAGCGGCGCCACCATCACCGAGGCCCGTCAGCTCTCCGCGACCAGCTGGACCCAGCGCGACATCATCAACGTCCGCGACGTCACCGGCGACGGCGTCCCCGACCTGCTGTTCCGCGACGACTCCAGTCCCGAGCGGGGGCTCGCCCTGCGCCGGGGCAAGCCCGGAGCGGGCGGCGGGGTCGACATCAACTCCCTCGCGCTGGCCGTGAACTCGGCCGACGGCAAGGACCTCACCTACGCCACCACCGGCTGGGACAGCACCACTTGGCCCCTGCTGCGCGGCACGCCCGACGTGAACGACGACGGGATCCCCGACTTCTACGCCACCCGCAACGACGGCACCCTCCACCTTGTCTACGGAGGCCGGAGCGCCGTCGGTAACGGCTGGCGCGTCGAGGAGGACGACTGGAACACCGTTCGTGCGCTCGGGTGAGTGGTGAGTGGTGAGTGGTGAGTGTGAGAGGTGAATGACGAGCGCCCCGCCGGGAGGTCCGGCGGGGCGCTCGTGTGGGTGGGGTCAGGGGGAGGGGGTGAGTTGGAGGGTGGTGTGGGTGGTTGTTTCCTTTGTGATTTCGATGCGGGTGCCCGTGTCGGGGACCTTGACGCCGAGTTGGGGGAGGTCCGGGGTCCAGTACGTGGTGTGGCGGTCGTCGAAGACGCGGATGCCGGGCTGGGGCGGGACGGTCAGGGAGGTGCCCGGCCTGTGGAGGGTGATGCGGTCCGTCGGGCGGGTCGAGAACGGGGCGTCGAAGGTCTGGGCGCGGGCGTTCACGAGGCTGCCGTCCTGGAAGCGGAGCGGGGCCGGGCGGGCGTCCACCGGGAGGATGAGGCCGTTGCCGGGGTGGGCCTTGGTGGTGTTGTCGCTGTACGCGGTGTCCCACAGCCAGAGCAGGACGCCCTGCTGGTACGGGTAGAACTCCACGCGCTGGTCGGTGGAGGCGAAGTTGTAGGGGCCCGTCCTGAGGAAGGAGCCGTAGCCGGTGTGGCGGCGGTTCTCGGCGAAGTAGGCGCGGGGGTGCTCGGTGGTGCCGGTGCGGCCCTCCGTGCGGGACCACTTGAGCGGGGTCCAGCCGTTGTCGCCCTGTTCCGCGCTGTCCTGGAGGAGGGTGCGGCCGTCGGCCGCCGTGACGCGGATGTCGTCGAGGGTGACGCCGCGGCCGTGGGTGTTGCTGTCCGAGGTGGTGCGGAGGCGGAGGTGGGTCGCGGACGCGGGGAGGGGGACGGTGAGGTCCGTCGAGGCTGGTGAGGTGCCCGAGATGCCCTTGGGGGGTATGGGGGTGCCGTTGACGGTGCCGGGGAGGGTAGTCCAGGTTTTGCCGCCGTCCGTGGAGGCCTCGGGGGTCAGGAAGTCGAAGTCCTGTTCCAGGTCGTACCAGACGCGGGCCGTGAGGGTGGCCGGGCCGGCGGCGGGGTCCAGCGGGCGGGTCAGGGTGTTGTCCATGAAGTCGCCGGTGCCGCTCCACCACTGGCGGGCGCCCTCGTAGGGGTCGGTGAGCTCGGTGCGGGTGGTGGAGGGCGGGAGGTGGACCAGGAGGGCCTGGGGGTCCTCGGTGTTGTAGCCGGAGACGCCGAGGGTGGCGCGGGTCCTGCGGCCCGCGTCGGCCTCCGTGTAGTCCAGCCAGCCCAGCTGGAGCTTGCTCCACGGGTCCAGGTCGCCGGGGAACTGCCCGGTGGTGTTGGGGCCCTTGCCGAGGTAGGAGGCCGAGGACATCAGGGACCAGAAGTTGACGCCGTTGTCCCCGTCCGAGCTGTAGAGGTCGGGCAGCCCGAGGTCGTGGCCGAACTCGTGGGAGAAGAGGCCCGCTCCGCTGTTCTCGCCGCCGGTGAGGTAGTCCCCGGCCCAGATCCCGGTGTCACCGACCGGCGTGCCGCCGGCCTTGTTGCCCTCCGGGCCCGCGCTGCCGGCCTGGTTCCAGTACGCGAACCAGCGGTGCGCCCAGATCGCGTCCTTGCCCTGGGCGCCGCCGCCCCAGGTCTGGTCCTTGCCCGCGTGGACGACGACCAGGTGGTCGAGGTAGCCGTCGGGCTCGTCGAAGTTCCCGTCGTGGTCGGCGTCGTAGCGGTCCCACACGTCGTACTGGGCGAGTTCGGACCTGATCTGGTCCTGGGTGCGGCCCTTCGCGCGCTCGGACTCGTACCAGGCGGTGGTGGAGTCGCGGACCAGGTCCCAGTTGGTGCGGCACTGGCCGGGTTCGGTGCAGTTGTCGGTGCCGTAACGGGCCTCGTTGTAGGGGAGCTTGACCCAGTCCGTGACCTTGCCGTCGATGTCGTAGCGGCCGGAGGACTGGAGGTTGTAGTAGGCGCGCATGGAGGCCGAGCCGGGCGTGGGCGAGAAGAATTGGTTCTGGTAGTAGGCCTTGTCGAAGTCCTTGCGCCAGAGGGTGTGGTTGTCGTCCTGGGCAGGCTTGCCGATGGTGTTGTGCAGGGGGCCGGGGGTGCCGCCGAAGCGGGGGTCGGTCTGGTCGCCGAACTCCGCGAGGATGACGAAGACCTTGTCCTTGCGCCGCTGGGCGAGTTCGACGTACTGGCTCCCGATCTTCGCCGTGCGGGGGAGCGGGCCGGCCGTCCGGGCGGTGGCGGAGTCACCGGAGCCGCCGGATCCGCCGGCCGCGATGCGTTCCAGGGCCTGGCGGCGCAGGGCCTGGCGCTGGAGTTCCGGCGGGGCGAGGGGCGGGGCGGCGGCCTGTTCGGCCTGGCCCGTCGGCGGAGCGGGCGGGGGAGCGGTCGCCGCCAGGGCGGCGGGGGCGGGGAGGAGGGCCAGGGCCGTGAGGGCGGCGAGGGTGGCGAGGGGTATCGCCGTTTTTGGTGGGGCGAGTCTGCGCAACGGAGGTGCCCTTTCGGGGAGTTCGGTGCCGGGCGATCGGAGCCGGGGGCTCGGTGCCGGGGCTCGGGGCGGAGGTAATATTTCACATGTCACAGGTGATGGGTAGGGGGTGTGTTCAGGGCCCCACCGTGTCCCCGGACGGGGTGGCGTCGTTGTGCCCCTGAGGGCTCCCGGGGCGCCGGTCCGCCCCCGCCCCGGAATCCGAACGCACAGGGGGAGACGCGCACATGTCCCTCGAACCGCCGTACCCCGCACTGCCGCTCGACGCCCCCTGGGAGCGCCCCGGCATCGGCACCGCCGCCCCCGACGGCCCGCCGGGGCCCTGGCACCTGCCGTGGGACCGGCTCACGCCCGCCGAAGCCGCCGAGGTCCGGGAGCGGTTCGACGGGCGGGCGTACGAGTTCCAGGCCACCGACGCCGCCACCGGCGACCCCGTACGGCGGATCTTCACCGGGGCCCGGCTGCGCGCCGACGCCGAGCAGACCGCCCGCCTGCTCGCCCCGTACGCGCCCGAGGCCATCGTCGGCTTCGCCCCGCCCCGGCACGCCTACGGGGCCGCCGCGACCGTACTCCTCCCCGCCGTGACCGGGCTGCCCGTGTGGTTCTGGCCCGCCGGCGACTGCCCGCCCCCGGCCGTCCCGGCCCGCCGGATCGCCGTCGTCGCCATCCCCGCCGCCTTCCGCGCCCTCGCCCGCCACCCCCGCTGGACCGCCTCCTTCGAACAGCTCACCTTCCTGCACGGCGGCGCCGAACTCCCGCCCGAGGCACGCCGGTTCGCAGCCGACCCGCGCGCCGTGCTGATCGAGCTGCTCGGCTCCACCGAGACCGGATCCGTCGCCCACCGCACCGGCTGGGACCCGGCCGGCCCCTGGACGCTCCTCGACGACGTCGCCTTCGCCGCACCCCGCACCGGCGCGGAGGGCCCCCTCACCGTCACCGGACCACGCCTCTCCGCGCTGCCCGACGGCAGCCGCCCCGACCGGCACGAGATGGACGACGTGGTCCGCCGCCTCGGCGACCGGCTGTTCCTGCGCCTCGGCCGCCGCGCCCAGCTGGTACGCGTCAACGGCGTCCGGCACGACCTGGGCGCCATCGCCGCCCGGCTGCGCGCCGCGCTCCCCGGCGCCGACGTGGCCTGCGTACGCGTACCAGGACCAGCCGGCCCGCCGCACGAGGAGGCGTACGACGTGCTCGTCGCCGGAGGCGGCCCCCTGACGGCCGACGGCGTACGGGCCGCCGCGCGCGGCCTCGGCGCCGAACCCCGCCTGGTGCGCCTCGTGGACCGCATCCCGCGCGGCCCCCTCGGCAAGCCCCTGCCCGACCAGATCACCCCGCCCGACCGACCCCCGACGACCCCGAGAGGACGTACGCCGTGAACCGGCAGCCCGAAGACGTGAAGACGGTCCCCCTCACCCCCGAGGTGTACGCGTACCTGCTCGCCCAGGCCGAGCCGCAGACCGAGGTCCAGCGGCGGCTCGTCGAGCGCACCCGCGCCCTCGGAGACCGGGCCGTGATGCAGATCCCGCACGAGCAGGGCGTCCTCCTCACCCTCCTCGCGAAGCTGACCGGAGCCCGCCGGATCGTGGAGGTCGGCACCTTCACCGGCTACTCAACCCTCGCCCTCGCCGCCGGACTGGTCCCCGGCGGACGCGTCCTGACCTGCGACGTCTCGGCGGAGTGGACCGCGATCGCGCAGGAGGCCTGGAAGGAGGCGGGGCTCGCCGACCGGATCGAGCTCGCACTCGCGCCCGCACTGGACACCCTGCGCGCCCTGCCCGCCGAACCGGTCCTCGACCTGGTCTTCCTGGACGCGAACAAGGACGGCTACCGGGACTACTGGGAGGAACTGGTGCCGCGCGTACGCCCCGGCGGACTGCTCCTCGCCGACAACGCGCTCTTCGGCGGCGCCGCGGCGGACCCCGGGGCGCGGGGCAACGGGCTGGCCGTCCGCGAGTTCAACGCCCGCGTCCACGCCGACGGCCGGGTGGAGTCGCTGCTCCTCCCGATCGCGGACGGGCTGCTGTTCGCGCGCAAGCTGTGATCACTTTCCGAGCGGGCGTCAGTCCTCTTCCGTGACGCCCAGGTCGTGGCGCATGGCCGTGCGCATCGTCCGCAGCAGCTCCCAGAGCGCGTACTGCTCGCGGGCCGCCGTGTTCATCGTCTCGCCCGGCGCGGGCTCGTTCCGTTCCAGCCGCTTGACCTGGCCGTAGACCTGGTTGAGGCCGTGGTTGACGGCGCTCGCCGTCGCGAGCACCGCGTCCGGGGCGATCATCTGCGCCTCGGAGTAGCGGTCGCGGTGCGTGCCCTTCGCCGCGTCGAGCGCTTCCCGGTCGGCGTCCTCCACGGTGCGCTCCCGCATGACGTGCAGGTGGCGGCTGAGTGCGGTGACGAACTGCCGCGACTCCCTGTTGAGTTCGGCGTAGCAGCTGCGCCGGAGCGAGCGGCTCTCGCGGTTCTCCTCCTGGGCGCGAACGAGCTCCATCTCCCGGCGCTTGGCCCGTTCCGCGCCCCGCTGGGTCAGCAGGGAGCCGCCGAGCGTTCCCGCGACGCCCGCCACCGCGATGACCACCGAGTTGAGATCCACCCGCACACTCCGTCGCGTCCTGCGGCCCCGTGCCCGACGCACACGGCCCAGCCCGCCCAGTGTGCCGTCCCGCCGTCCCGTTGCCGGCCGGGGGTGCGGGGGCGGTGGGGCCGAGCGGCGGAACCGGGCGTTCAGTGGGCCGCGTCGCGTACTCGGCGCTATCGTGCCGGGCGGGGGAGAGCGACGAGGGGGGGCGGGACGGCCATGCGGTTTCTGTTCGTTCACGGTACGGGGGTGCGGCGGGAGCGGCACGACGCGCTGTTCGCCCTGGTACGGGATCGGCTCGGGGAGCGGTTCCCCGGCGCGGAGGTCGACTCCTGCTTCTGGGGCGAGCGGTTCGGCGCGGAGCTGAGCGCCGGCGGACGGTCCGTCCCCGGGACGCCGGAAAGCGCCGCCGGGGGCGGGGAGGCCGCCGAGTGGGGGCTGCTGCTCGCCGACCCGCTGTGCGAGCTGCGGGTCCTGGCCGAGGCCGGCTGGGCCGGGGAGGGCCGGGAGGACGACCCCTTCGCGATGCCCGGCTTACGCCCCGCCGGGGAAGGGGTGCTGGAGCTGCTGCACCGCCTCGCCGGAGCCCCCGGCGCGGACGGCCCCGATGCCGCCGGCCCCGATGCCGCCGGCCCCGGCGAGCTGCGCGCCCTGCTCGACGGCACCGGCCTCGCCGCCGGGTTCCGGCCCGCCCTGGAGGCCGCCGCCGACTCCGCCGAAGCGGCCCGCGCCGGCGCCCGCGCCACCGCCGAACCGCAGGCCCGCGAGCTGGCCACCGCCCTCGCCCGGGCCGTCACCGCCGGGGCCCTCGCCGGGGCCGGGGCCGACGCCGACTGCACCGCCGCCGAACGGGACCGGCTCGTCGAGCTCCTCACCACCCGCCTCGGCGGCGGCGCCCGCGTCCCCGGGGCCCGGGCCGCCGCCGTCCTCGGCCGGCTCGCGCTGCGGGTCACCACGCAGCCCCTGCTCAACGCCTGGCGCGGCTCCCTCACCGCCGGCACCGCCCCCGCGCTCGGCGACATCCTGCGCTACCAGGCCAGAGGCGCCGGCCTGCGCGCGTACCTGCACGAGCGGATCACCGCCCGGCCCGGCCCGACCGTACTGATCGGCCACAGCCTCGGCGGCATCGCCCTGGTGGACCTGCTCGCACTGGCCGCCGCCGACGGCGGACCCGTACCCGGCGCCGAACTGCTCGTCACCGTCGGCTCGCAGGCCCCGTACCTCTACGAACTCGGCGCCCTCACCGCCCTCGCCCCGGGCAGCCGGCTCCCGTACGGCTTCCCGCGCTGGCTCAACGTGTACGACCGCCAGGACGTGCTGTCCTACCTCGCCGCACCCGTCTTCCCCGGCGACCCCCGCGTCACCGACCACGAGATCAGCAGCCGCCAGCCCTTCCCCGCCAGCCACAGCGCCTACTGGAAACAGCAGTCCCTCTACGAGCGCATCGAACGGGCGGTGACCGAAGCGGGGATCGGGTGACGGCCATCGGCCGGCCGCACCCCGACGTGAACCCCCGGCGCACCTTCGCACTCGTCGCGGGGGTCGAGCGGTACGAGATCAGCCACCACTGGAACCTGCGCGGACCCGCCCGGGACGCCCTGCGCTTCGCCCGGTGGCTGACCGGGCCCGGTGAGGTGCCCGCCGCGAACGTCCGGCTGCTGCTGTCGCCGCTCGACGACCCCGACACCCTCGACTGGTCCGCGTCCGAGGGCCTGTCCGCGCTGCGGGCCTCGTACCGGCCCGCGACCGAGGCGAACGCCCGCACCGCGCTGCTCGACGAACTCCCCGAATGCGACGGCGACCTGCTGTGGATCTTCTGGGCCGGGCACGGCTACCTCGGGCGCCACCGGGAGCTGATGCTGCCCTGCGCCGACGCCCGCCCCGGCCAGATCCGCCACCTCAACCTCGACTCCGCGCTCCGCTGGTGGCGCACCGACCTGGTCAAACACCGGAGGTTCCCGCTCCAGGCCGCACTCGTGGACGCCTGCCGGGTCGACGCGCCCCGCGACAGCCGCTGGAACTTCGGCAGCGCCGACTACGGCGGCGGCCACACCGTCCCGGGGCGGCGGCAGTTCCGCCTCTACGCCTCCCGCGAGGGCGAGGCCGCGCAGAACGATGCCGAACGGGGCGCCGGCCGCTTCACCGAGGCCCTGCTCGGGGAGCTCGCGGACCGGTCCGCGGGGGAGGGCGCCGCCTTCCTGCCCGACGCCGCCCGCAGCATCCACCTGGCCTTCCGGGAACTGCGCGAACGGGGCGAGGGCTGGCAGCTGCCGCAGTTCCTCGTCGACCGCGACTGGGATGCCAACTCCTTCCTCGACTTCCCCTCCTTCCCGGTCCTTCCCGCCCCGGTCGGCGACTTCGCCTTCCCCGGTGACGGCCCGCCCGGCCCGTCCCTGCCCAGCGCCCCCCGCCTCGACCAGGCCGGCTGGGACGGGCTCGGCGAGCTGTTCGAGGGCCGTGACCTGCCGCGCTGCGCGTACGAGGCCTACGCCTGGGCCTTCAAGGCGGCCGGCTGCACCACCCCCTTCGACGGCGGGCTGCCCGCCGACACCCTCCTCGACGTGGTCGCCGACCTCGACGAACGGCAGGGCGGCCGGACCGGGATGCCGCTCGCGGTGCCGTTCGTGCACTTCCTCGCCGACCGGACCGCCCGCCCCGGCGGCGGACCCGGCGGCGGCCCCGAGGACCCCGAGTGGGCCGCCGCCCTCGCACGCTGGGTACGCGCCACCCGCGAGCGGCTCGCCCTGCCCGCCCTGCGCCCGCCGCCCGCCCCCGCCCGCAAGGCCACCCTGCACGTGCGCCTGGAGTCCCCGCCCGGCGGCGAGGACGGGCTGCTGGCCCGCATGTGGCTGCGCGGCGAACGGACCCGACACGTATGGGAGTCGGAGGGCAGCCCCGTCCAACTGGCGGCCGTACGCGCCGAACTCGTACGCCGCCTCGCCGAGGCCGCCGGGGGCGGGCAGCCGCACGGCGGCATCGGGCGGATCGAGTTCCACGTCCCGTACGAACTGCTGGAGACGGACTTCGACCAGTGGCCCGTCCCCCGCCGCGGACCGGGCGGCCGGACCCGCCCGCTCGGCACCGTCCACGAGGTGGTGGTGCGCTGCCCGCAGGAACGCGAGGACACCAGCACCGAATGGCTCGACAAATGGCGCTGGCTGCACGTCCACGACGGCCGGCACCCCGACGCCGTACGGCTCGTCGAGGACACGGACGTCACCGACGCCCTCGGGCTCCGGCTCGGAGCGGCGCCCGCACCCGCCTGCGTCCTCGGGCACGTCTCCGGCCCCCGTACGGCCGCCCTGCTGGACGCCCTCCTCGAAGGCGGGGTGCCCGTCGCACTGTGGCGGCGCGGCGGCGGAACGCCCGCCGGGGGACTGCCCGCCCTGCTCGCCCCCGACGCCGGGCCGGGGGCGCCCTCGGTGTTCGCCCTGCCCGCCCGCGTGCGCGAGGTGCGCCGGGCGGCGGCCGCCGCCGGCCAAGGACCGGAAGGGGCAGACCGGTTGGTGCTGCTGTGGGACGATCCCGACGACACGGTCCACCTCCGCTCCCTGGCCACCTGACCCCCACCGCCCCCGACGGCCCGAGAACCGGCCCGCCACGGGCCCGACCCGAACGCACCACCCGCGAACCGACGATGGAGGCACAGGCAGTGGCGAAGGACTGGTGGCTGTACAGGGGCGCCGGCCCCGGCGAGGAGCGCCGCACCCGGCTGGAAGCCGGAACGCCGCCGCCCTGGCGGGACTTCACCGGCGTACCCGACCCCGCCTACGGGCCGCCCGGCTGCTCCGGCGAGGCCTGGGTACGCACCCGCAGGCGCGGCGAGGGCTACGTCCCCGACGAGGCGGAGACGGACGTGGTCAACACCGCCCTGCACCTGCGCCGGCCGCTGCTGATCACCGGGAAGCCCGGCGTCGGCAAGTCCACCCTCGCCTACAGCATCGCCGCCGACCTGGCCCTGGGCCCCGTACTGCACTGGCCGATCACCAGCCGTGCCGTGCTGCGCGACGGCCTCTACCTCTACGACGCCATCGGCCGGCTCCAGGAGGCCGGACTGGAACAGGTCCGCGCGCCCGGCGCCCGGCTCCCCGATCCGGCGGAGCAGCCGGCCGCCGTGCCCTCCATCGCCCGCTACCTGCGCCTCGGCCCGCTCGGCACCGCCCTCCTCCCGCAGCACCGGCCGCGCGTCCTGCTCATCGACGAGATCGACAAGAGCGACATCGACCTGCCCGGCGACCTCCTCACCGTCTTCGAGGACGGCGGCTTCGTCATCCCCGAACTGGCCCGCCTCGCCAAGGAGGAGCCCACCGTCGCCATCGGCACCGACGACGACCCCGACGCAGGGGTGGCCGTCACCCAGGGCCGCGTGCAGTGCCGCCACTTCCCCGTCGTCATCCTCACCAGCAACGGCGAACGCGACTTCCCGCCCGCCTTCCTGCGCCGCTGCGTCCGCCTCCACCTGGACGCACCCGGACCCGAGAAACTCGCCCGCATCGTGCGCGGACGGCTCGGCGTCGACATCACCGGCGAGGACGCCGCCGAGTACCAGGACCTCGTACGCAGCTTCCTCGAACGCGCCGAGGACGGCGACCTGGCCACCGACCAGCTCCTGAACGCCATCCAGCTGCGCCTGGCCGGAGCCTGGTCGGCCCCCGCCGACCGGGACCGCTTCCTCGCCACCGTCATGCAGCACCTCACCGGGCCCACCGCGTGATCGAGAGGCTGCTCGCCGCCCTCGCCGAGGGCGCCGAGGACGGTGCCGCGCCCCGCACCGTCCTCGGCCCCGAGGAGATCGCCGACATCCTCTGGCTCGCCGCCCGCGTGGACCCGGCCGGCGCCGGGTCCCCCGACGACGGCGTGCCCCCGCCCGGCCCCGACGGTCCCGACGGCCCCGACGGGGCCCAGGAGCCGCCCCCGGGCCCCGACGGGCCGGCACCCGGCACCGGGCGGGCCGGCCCGGACGCGGACGGGGCCGTCCAGCTGTTCCCCGCCGTCCGCGGCCGGCCGGAGCGGCCCGCCGCGCCGGCCGCCGACGCGCCCGCGCGGCGCGGCGTACCGCTGCGGCTGCCCCGCACCGCCTCCCTCGACGACCCGCTCGCCCTGATGCGGTCGCTGCGGCCCGTCGGACGCCGCTCCATCGGCGGGCCGGGGGAGGAGCTGGACGAGCAGCTCACCGTGGAACGCAGCATCGAGGCGATGGTCCCCACCCCGGTCCTGCGCCCCGCCGAGAGCCGCTGGCTCGACCTGGCCCTCGTCGTCGACACCCACCCCTCGATGCTCCTGTGGAGCGACCTGGTGGACGAACTGCGCGGGGTGTTCACCCGCAGCGGGGTCTTCCGCGACGTCCGCACCTGGCAGCTCACCGGCACCGCCCCCGGCGGCACTCCGATGCTCGCCCGGGGCCGCGGCGGCCCGCCCCGCAACCCGCTGGAACTCGCCGACCCCGCCGGACGCCGGCTGATCCTCCTCGTCTCCGACACCGTCGCCGGGGGCTGGCAGGAGACCCCGCTGCTGCGCGTCCTGCGGCACTGGAGCGCGCACAACGCCGTGGCCGTGCTGAACGTACTGCCCGAACGGCTGTGGACCCGGGGCGCCGTGCGGCCCGTGCCCTTCGCCGTCCGCTCCGACCGGCCCGCCGCCGCCACCCGCTCCTGGCAGCGGGTGCCCGCCGCCCGGCGGGCGCGGGGCGGCGGGCCCGTGGTCCCGGTGGTGGGGCTCGCCTCCGGCAGCCTGGCCCGGCTCGTGCGGACGGTGTCCGGCGACGGGCGCTGGCGCCGCCTCGCCTGCCTGCGCCTGGACGCCGCCCCCGCCCCCGGCACGGCACCGCCGCGCCGGGCCGCCACCGCGCTGGAGGCGGTCGAGCGGTTCCGGGCGAGCGCCTCCCCGACCGCCCAGCAGCTCGCCGCCCACCTGGCCGCCGTACCGCTGACGCTGCCCGTGATGACCCTCGTACGGCGCTCCCTGCTGCGCGACTCCGAGCACGGACATCTGGCGGAGGTGGCCCTCGGCGGGCTCTTCGCCCCGTGGGAGGGGCAACAGCGGCCGGAGGACGCGGAGTTCGACTTCCTGCCGGGGGTACGGGACGTGCTGCTCGGCTCCCAGCTGCGCGGGGACGTCGCCGCCGTACGGGAACTGGTGCGCCGCCGGGTCTGGGAGTTCATGTACCGCCACCGGGGCACCGGCCCGGACTTCTCCGCGACCCGGGTCACGGCGGGCGAGGAGGGCCGCCGGCGGGTCCCGGAGGGGGCCCTGCCGTTCGCCGAGCGGCCGGCCGAGGTGCCTGCGACGGAGCGGCCGGGCCCCGACCGGGGGGCGGGTGAGGGAGTGGTGCGGGTCCGCTTCGAACCCCTCGCCGAGCCGCGCGAGGCCGGCACCCTGCTGACACCTCGGCTGGTACTCACCGCCGGGGACGTGGCACAGCCCCGCGACACCCTCGCCTGGGCCTCGCTGCCGGACGGCCGGGAGGCCGCCTGCCGTCCCGTCTGGTGGGACGAGGCGAGCCCGCGGGTGCTCCTGCTGGAGAGCGAGGAGGACCTGGCGGACCCCGGGCTCTTCACGCCGCCGACCTGGGAGCGGTCGCCCGCACGGGAGGACACACAGGTCGTCGTCCACGGGTTCGCGGACGGCAGCGGCTGGTACCGGATGCCGGGCGACTCCCGCCTGTACGACGGCGCCCGGAACGGAGAGATCGTGGGCATCTCCCCGGAGCTGGGGGACTGGATCCATTTCCGTGGCGGTCCGGTCCTCACCCGCGGCGGGCTGCGCGGTGTCGTGCACACCGTCCGCCCCGACCGGATGGTCTTCCTCGCGGCCGGGGCACTGCTCGGCCAGGACGGCTTCCGGGCCGCGCTGGGCGAGAGGGCGTTCGGTACGGCCGTGACCCTGGCGCTGCGGAGCGGCGGGGACGGGCGCGTACCCGCAGGCGCGGCGGTGCACCGGCCGCCGGTCGACGTCCTGGCGGCGGCGATGCGGGCAGCCGAGATCGTCGGGAGCCCGGAAGAGGTGGCGACGGGAGCACGGATCGCCCTGTCCGGGCCGGGCGCCTTCGTCGAGGCGGGGCTGCTGCTGCGCGCGCTGTACCGGTCGGTGGAGCGGGAACGGCGGCCGGGGGCGCCGCTCGCCGTGGCCCTGGCGGCCCACGGGCCCGAGGGCGGGGCGGAGGCCACGGACCTGCTCCTGCGGAGCGACACGGTCACCGCGCTGCGGATCGGCGAACCGGACCGCGCGTCACGTCTCGTGCTCACGCTCTCCCAGTCGCTCTACGAGGAACTCCGCTCGGCTCTCGGCCCGCTGGCCGTGCGCCCTCTCAAACCGCTGGGGGAGGCCTCCGGGGGATGGTTCCTGGTCGGAGACCCCCGGCGGGTGGCGGAGCTGCTGGCGGACGCGGGCGAGTACCGCGCGCGGGAGTCCCGCTGGACCCGCTGCGGATTCGCCCCCTCCGCGGAGAGCCCGGCCGGCTGCCCCGGCATCAGGGTGACGGGCCGCCACAACTGCCTGGCGCACCTGCCGAGCACCGAGCGGGTCGCTCACCTGGCGACCCTGCGGCCCGGCTCCCCGGCCGACTTCAGGGGGACGCCTTTCACGCAGGCCTTGCTGGGGCAGCTCTTCGACGCGCTCCGGGAGCCGGAGACGGGACGCGTCAGGATGGGGGCGGCGGACTTCGCCGGGGCCCGGTTCACCGGAGGATGGGAAGAGGAGGGCGTCGCCTTCTCGGGCCCGGCGGACTTCCGGGGCGCCGAGTTCGACGGCCCGGTGGGCTTTGCCGGGGCGGAGTTCGCGGGCGAGGTCTCCTTCGAACGCACCGTCTTCCGCGGGACGGCGGTGTTCGACGACGCGGGTTTCAGGGGCCCCGCGAGCTTCAGCTGCGCCCTGTTCGGCGGCTCGGTGCAGTTCTCACGGGCCGAATGGGCCGAGGAGCTCGACTTCCGGTACGCGGTGACGGAGGGCGCCGCGGTGTTCGACGCGATGAACTGCGAAGGGCCCGTCCGCTTCGGGGACGCCTTGTGCAAGGGGCGCCTGGTCCTGGGCGATTCCGTGTTCGCGGGAGAGGTGTCCTTCGCGCACGCGATGTGCCAGGGGGGCGTGTCGGCGGTCGGAACGGAGTTCCACGGGCCGGTGGACTTCGGGCACATGATGTTCCAGGGGGACGCCGCCTTCCACAGCACCCGGTTCGTCGGCCCTGCCAGGTTCGCCTCCGCGATCTTCGGTCGTGAAGCGGCCTTCGACAACTGCCGGTTCGACGACGGGGCGGGGTTCGTCCACACCGCGTTCGACGGTCCGGTGGTCTTCCGGGAGACCCTGTGCCTGGGAGGGGCGTCCTTCAGCCGGGCCGTGTTCCGGGGCCTGTTCCTGTGGCACGACGTGAGGGTCGACCGCGAGGTGGCCGATTTCGGTGGTGCGGTCTTCCACGGGTCCGTGCGCTTCTCGCGCGTCGTGTTCGTGACGCACACGGGGTTCGACGGAGCGGTCTTCCACGGTTCCGTCACCTTCGCGGACACCCACTTCGAGGCGGGCCTCACCTTCGCGGCCGCCACGTTCCGACGGGCCACCCAGTTCACCGACGTCACGCTCGCCAGACCGATCCCCCTTCCCGGCAGCTGGACGGTCACCGAGTCGGACGGTGTCTGGCAGATCACGTCCCCCGACCCGCCCGAACCCGGTGACGCCTGAGGCATTCTGGCCACGTCAGAGCAACCAAGGCCCCAGGAGCACCAGTTGACCCAGACCGGCACCCGCCACGTCCCCTTCGACCGCCTCCACAACTTCCGCGACATGGGCGGCTACCGCTCCGCCGACGGCCGGGCCGTCCGGTGGGGGAGCCTCTACCGGGCCGACTCCCTCGGGAAGCTCGGCGGCGGCGACTGGGAGCGGTTCCTCGGGCTCGGGGTGCGGACCGTGATCGACCTGCGCTACCCCTGGGAGATCGAGGCCAAGGGCCGGATACCGGAGCCGGAGCGGTTCGCGTACGCCAACCTCAGCATCGAGCACCGCCCCTACGACCAGGCCGAGATCGACCCTGACCTCGACCCCTGGCGCTACCTCGCCGACCGGTTCGCGGAGGTCGCCGAGGACGGCGTGGACGAGATCCGGCGGGCCGTCGAGCTCATCGCCGACGGCCCCGGCCCCACCGTGTTCCACTGCACCTCCGGCAAGGACCGCACCGGCCTGATCGCCGCCCTCGTCCTGACCCTGCTCGACGTGCCCGAGGAGGAGATCCTGGCCGACTTCGCCCTCACCGAGCTCGCCACCGAGCGCCTCACCGCCGACTGGCACGCCGCCAACCCGGGCCGCACCATGCGCTGGCCCTCGTACGGGCGCGCCCCGGCCACCGTCATGCGGCTCGTCCTCGCCGACCTGACGGCCCGTTACGGGTCGACGTCCGCGTACCTCACCGAGGCCGTCGGCATCACCCCGCAGACCACGGCCCGGCTGCGCGAGCGGCTGCTCGTCTGAAAAACCAGGTGCCCCGGCCGGCGCGCGCCGCCTACAGTCGCGGTGCGCGCCGCCGCCAGGGCGGTGCCTGCCGATGCCGAGCGAAGAGAAGGGGAACCGGGCCATGCGTACGAACCGCACCGCCGTCGTCGTTCCCCCCTGCCGGTACGACGTGATCCCGGTGTCCCGCAGCGCGCGGTAACAGCCGCGCGGCTGTCACCGTACGCCCGTGACGCACCACCCTTGAACGCGAGACCCCGCCGGCCCTGCCGCGGGGTGGCGCGGCGTCCCGGGAATCGCGCCGCCCTCTTCCACCCCAGGCACCGAAAGGCCCGGGCCATGCGCAACACCAGCACCAGCACCAGCACCAACACCGCCGTGCGGAACCTCGGCATCCTCGCCCACGTCGACGCCGGCAAGACCACCGTCACCGAGCGGATCCTCTTCGCCACCGGCGCCATCCACAGGCGCGGCGAGGTCCACGACGGCACCACCGTCACCGACTACGACCCCCAGGAACGCGACCGCGGCATCACCATCTTCGCGGCGGCCGTCAGCTGCGCCTGGGACGGGCACCGGGTCAACCTGATCGACACGCCGGGCCACGTGGACTTCGCCGACGAGGTCGAGCGCTCGCTGCGGGTGCTCGACGGGGCGGTCGCGGTCTTCGACGCCGTCGCCGGCGTCGAGCCGCAGAGCGAGTCCGTGTGGCGGCAGGCCGACCGGCACGGCGTGCCGAGGATCGCGTTCGTCAACAAGCTCGACCGGGCGGGCGCCGACCTCGACGCCGCCGTCGGCTCCATCCGGGAGCGGCTCGGCGCCGTGCCCCTGGTCGTGCAGCTGCCCGTCGGCCGGGAGGACGGTTTCACCGGCGTCGTCGACCTGCTGCGGATGCGCGCCCTGCTCTGGGGCGCGGGCGACGGCCCGTTCGAGGAGCTGCCTGTGCCCGGGCCGCTGCTGGAGGAGGCCCGGCGCAGGCGCCGGCTGCTGGAGGAGACGGTGGCGGGGCTCCACGCGGAGGCCCTGGAGGAGTTCTGCGCCGGTGACGGGCTGGGCGAGGGGACCCTGGTCCGTGCCCTGCGCGAGCTGACCCTCGCCGGGGACGGGGTGGTCGTGCTGTGCGGTTCGGCGTACCGCAACCGGGGCATCGAGCCGCTGCTCGACGCCGTGGTGGCGTACCTGCCCGCGCCGGGGGACATGCCGCCGGTGCGGGAGCGGGCCGCCGACCCGGCGGAGCCGCTGGCCGCGCTCGCCTTCAAGGTGACGGCGACGGCGACCGGCCGGCTCACCTACCTGCGGGTGTACGCGGGCACCCTGCGCAAGGGGGACTCCGTACTGGATCCGGCGACGGGCCGGACGGAACGCGTCGGACGGATCCTGCGGGTGCAGGCCGACCGGCACGAGGAGCGGGAGGAGGCGGTGGCCGGTGACATCGTCGCCGTGGTCGGGCTGAAGTCGGCGCGGGCGGGGACGAGCCTGTGCGCGCCGGACGCGCCGCTGCTGCTCGAACCGCCCGTGGTGGCGGACCCGGTGGTGTCGGTCGCGGTCGAGGCGGGCCGGGGCACGGACACCGGGCGGCTGGCCTCCGCGCTGGCCCGGCTCGCCGAGGAGGACCCCTCCCTGGTGGTGCGGACCGACGCGGAGACCGGGCAGACCGTGCTGTCGGGGCTGGGCGAGCTGCACCTGGAGGTGGCGGTGGAGAAGGTGCGCCGGCTGCACGGGGTGGAGGTCGTCGTGGGCCGGCCGCGGGTGTCCTACCGGGAGACCGTGGTGCGCGGGGTGACCGGTTTCGTGTACCGGCACGTCAAACAGGACGGCGGCGCGGGCCAGTTCGCGCACGTCGTGCTCGACGTGGAGCCGCTGGGCGAGCCCGGTTTCGAGTTCCGTTCGGCGGTCACGGGCGGCCGGGTGCCGCAGGAGTACGCGCGGGCCGTGGAGGCCGGCTGCCGTGACGCCCTCGCCGAGGGTCCGCTCGGCGGGCATCCGGTGACGGGCGTGCGGGTGGTCCTGACCGACGGGGCGACGCACTCCAAGGACTCCTCGGAGATGGCGTTCCGCGCGGCGGGCCGGTTCGCGCTGCGCGACGCCCTGCGCGCCGCGGGGGTGGAGCTGCTGGAGCCGGTCGCGGAGGTCACCGTGACGGTTCCGGACGACGGTGTCGGCGCGGTCCTGGGGGACCTCGCCGCCCGCCGCGGCCGGGTCACGGGCTCGGCCGGGCAGGCCGGGACCACGGTGGTCACGGCGACGGTGCCGCTGGCCGAGCTGTTCGGGTACGCGTCCCGGCTGCGCGGCCGCACCCAGGGCCGGGGGGCCTTCACCAGCCGCCCGGCGGGTCTGGCGCCGGTCCCCGCGGGGGTGGCGGCGACCCTGACGGCCCGCTAGCGCAGCGCGGTCGACCCCCTTCGGGCCCCGTCCCGGCTTCGGCCGGGGCGGGGCCCTCCGCGTTCCGCCGGGGTCCGCGGTCGCGTTCCGACACCGCTCTTACATACCCCCCATGGGTATGCTACGTTGCTACGCGAAGGTACCCCCCAGGGGTATATGGCAGAGGAGGGTCAGGGCAATGTCAACCGTCAATCCCCGGCGCTGGTGGGCACTTGGCGTGCTTGCCGCCGCTCAGTTCATGGTCATCATGGACACCTCGATCATCGGGGTCGCGCTCCCCGAGATGCAGAAGGACCTGGGCTTCTCCCAGGGCGAGCTCCAGTGGGTCTTCAACGCCTACGTCATCGTCTTCGGCGGGTTACTGCTGCTCGGCGGGCGGCTCTCCGACCTGTTCGGCGCCCGCAGGATCTTCGCCACCGGCTGGGTGGTCATGATCGTGGGCTCGGTGCTCGCGGCCGCCGCGCAGAGCGCCTCGGTGGAGATCGCCGGCCGGGCCGTCCAGGGGGTCGGCGGTGCGCTGATCGCGCCCTCGGCCATGACGCTGCTGATGATGCTCTTCGGGCACAACCCCAAGGAACTCGGCAAGGCGATGGCCCTCTACGGCGCCGCCGCCCCCGCCGGCGGCACGGCCGGCGTGTTCCTCGGCGGCGTGTTCACCGAATGGGTGAGCTGGCCGTGGGTCTTCATCATCTACGTCCCGATCGGCGTCGCGACCCTCGCCGCCACCGGGCTGCTGCCCGCCGTCCAGGCCCGCCGCGGTTCCGTTGACGTCCTCGGCGCCGCCGCCGTCACCGCAGGGCTCGCGCTCGCCGTGTTCGCCGTCGTCCGGGCCCCCGAGGTCGGCTGGGGCGCCACCGCCACCGTGCTGGAGCTGGTCGGCGCGGCCGTCCTGCTCGCCCTCTTCTTCGTGATCCAGCGGACCGTCCGCGAGCCGCTCATGCCGCTCAGCGTGTGGCGGATCCCGCGCCTGGGCTCGGCCAACCTCGCGATGACGCTGCTCGGCGCCGCCTGGATCCCGATGTGGTACTTCCTCAACCTGTACCTCCAGCAGGTCCTGGACTACGGCGCCTTCGCCTCCGGCGCGGCACTGCTCCCCATGACGGTGCTGCTGATGATCTTCATGACGGCCATCACCGCGCGCCTCATGGGCCGCTTCGGGGCCAAGCCGCTGATCGTCGCCGGTCTGTTCGCCCTCGCCGCCGGGCTGGTCTGGCTGTCCGCCGTCGAGCCGACCGGCACCTTCCTCGTCGACGTCCTGCCCGCCTCGCTCGTCGCCGCCCTCGGCATGGCCCTCGCGTACATCCCGGCGATGATGGCCGCGATGTCCGGCGCCCCGCAGGAGCAGGCCGGCCTCGCCTCCGGCATCGTCAACACCACCTACAACGTGGGCTCCGCCCTCGGCCTGGCCGCGCTGACCGCGCTCGCCACCACCCAGGGCGCCGGTGAGCTGGGCAACCTGCCCGCCCTCACCGACGGGTTCAGCGCCGCCTTCATCGGCGCCGCGGTCATCGCCGCCGCCGGCGCGGTGATCACCCTGCTCGCGATGAAGGGCGACAGGTCCCCCGCCCCGGCCGCCGCTCCCGCCGCCGACGCCGCCCCGGCGCCGCGCAGCGAGACGGCGGGGGTGTGACGTACGGGACCGCCCGCACGCACCCAAGGGGTGGCGCCCCCGGCCCCCCCCGCGAGGGCGGCCCCCCCATAGAGCGGCCCCCGCCCCCGGCCCCCCCCCCGACCCGGAGACCCCCCCACGAACCCGGCCCCCCCCCCCCCCCCACG
>NZ_JBNNPF010000067.1:0-22515 GCF_050275515.1 Streptomyces sp. NPDC004126
TGCAGGGGGGACCCTGTGGGAGAGTAGGACGCCGCCGAACAATCATTGTGGGAAAGCCCCGCACCTTCTGGTGCGGGGCTTTTCTGCGTTTAGGGTTCGGTTATGGACATGGTTGAACCGGCTGTGCCGGTGACCTTGCTGCTGCCCGTACCGGGCACGGCTGGAGCGGGTGACAGTTCCATCGGAGGGCCGATGCTGTGGCCGGCCGACGAGGGGTGGCCGGCGTGCTCGATGCCGGACGACCGGGATGGCTCGGGGCGGCTCGCGTGTGCCATGGTGCCCGTGGTGCAGCTGTACCGCCGGGACGTGCCGGGCCGGTGGTGGCCCGGGGACATGGATCTTCTGCAGGTGCTGTGGTGCCCCAACGAGCACTGGGGGCCGCCCATGTCCGGACAGCCCGAAGGAGGGCCCATGCTCCTCGTGGAGTGGCGTCGGGCCGCGGAAGCCGGGGGACGGGGGCTGCGCGTGCCGGAGCCGCCCGTGCGGTCCGAGGAACGGCTCGTGCCCCGGACCTGCCTGATCGAGACCGAGGAGACGGCCGAGCGGGTGCCGATCAGCCGGTACGACGTCTGGAAGGTCGGCGGTCTGCCACGGTGGAGCACCACCGACGCGTACGCGTACGAGTGCGCGGACTGCGACTGGGCCCCGATGGAGCTGCTGCTGACTGTGTCCAGTGGTGACGTGACCGGGGTGGACATCGGCAGGGGCGGCGAGTTGAGGATCTTCCGGTGTCCTCGGGACCTCGGGCACGGATATCACGTTGACCTTCAGTGACCTGGGCATTTGGATTCGGCTATGAAGCAGCATGTGATCCGGTCCGTGCGGGCCGACGAATGGCAGAAGGTCAAGGAACTGCGGCTGGCCGCGCTGAGTGATCCGGCGGCGCCGGTGGCGTTCCTGGAGACCGTCGAGGAGTCCGCCGCCAAGCCCGACGAGTTCTGGCAGGACCGGGCGGCCGGCGCGGCGGAAGGGGTGCACGTACGGCAGTTCGTCGCCGAGGCGCCCGACGGGCGGTGGGACGGGTCCGTCACCGTGTTCATCGAGGCCGCTGGCGACACCGACTTCCTGGAGCAGGTCGTCGAGGCCGACCAGGGGCACGTCGTCGGGGTGTTCGTGCGTCCCGAGCAGCGGGGGAGCGGCCTGACCGACGCGCTGTTCGCGGCGGCCCTGGAGTGGGTGTGGGAGCGGGAGGAGCCGGTGCTGGAACGCGTACGGCTCTTCGTGCACGAGCACAACGAGCGGGCCGGCGGTTTCTACCGGCGGTTCGGGTTCCGGGCGAGCGGGCTGGTGATCCCCAAGCCGGACGACCCGACCGCGAAGGAGCACGAGTACGTGATCGCCCGGCCCTAGCGGGCGTCGGCGGGCCACTCCGGCCAGCGGGAGCGGGCCTGTTCGCGGCTGCGGCACAGGGCCAGGAGGGGCAGGGCCCCGTCTTCGAGGAGGTCCGGGAGCCGGGGGACGGGGGCGACGGCCGCCACGTCCTCCAGGACCAGGGTCAGTGGTGGGTCGAGCCGGCCGTGGGATGACCGTGCGGCCATGCGGCGGCCGTGCTCGACCACGTCTGCGGCGAGGGCGGTGAGGAGGGGCATCGCACCCGGGTGGGTGCGGGGGTCCTCCAGGGGTTCACCCAGTACGTAGAGGGTGCCCCCTTCGGCGGCGAACGATGCCAGCGTGAGGGAATCCGCGCGGTTCGGCTTGCAGGCCTCGCGGATGTGGATCGAGGTCAGGCAGGACAGGGCCCGGGCTGTCAGCTGCTGGGCCTGCTCGCGGCGTTCGGGGTGGGCGGTGAGCGCGCTCTCCAGCTCGCCGGCGCTGCCGGGGGCGGCCTGTGGGTGGGTGCGCAGGATGCGTACGGGGTCCTGGGCGGCGGTGCCCTGGGCCCAGCGGGCCAGTTGCTTGAACGGGAGGCCGTCGAGGGCGGCGGCCTGGAGCCAGCTGCGCAGGAGGGTCTCGGCGGTGTCCGCGAGGGCGCTGTCCATGCGGGCCTGGGGGCGTACGGGGGCCAGCAGGGAGACCGCCCGGGCGGCGGCGGTGTCCCGGTCGGCGCAGCCGTCGGCGGGGTTCCAGTGCATGCGGGCCGGGGTGTCGCACAGGTGCGAGGGGTCGTAGAGGAGGACGGGGCCGAGCTTCGCCCGGGCGTCCTTGGTCTCCGCCCACAGGGCGGGGGAGGACGTGACCACCAGGGCGGCGCCTTCCGCGGCCGCGAGGGCCCGGGCGGCGAGGCGGTGGCGTTCGGCCGGGTCGCCGTAGGCGAGGCGGGGGGCCGGGGCGGAGTCGGCGGGCCTCGCCGGGGCGTAGCCGAAGCCGTAGCGGTAGGCGTCCTTGGCGGGGGCCGGGGTGTCGCCGAGCGAGGTGTAGCGGGCGGGGCTCGGCCTGCGGGACGGTGCGGGTACGGGGGCCGGGTCCGTGCCGGGTGCGTGTGCGGGGTTCGGGGCCGGTGCCGAGACCGGGGCGTGCGCGGCTGCCGCTGACGGGGCGTGCAACGGGGACGGGTACGGGCTGTGGAGCGGGATGCGGTCGCCGGCCGGTGCCGCTTGGGCGGGCGGCTGGGTCCGCGGGCGGGCCCTGGCCGGTGCGGGGTCCGCCTGTTCCAGGTCCGTCTGGGTGGGGTTCGTCCGGGCGGGCTCCGTTCGGGCGCGATCCGACGAGGAGGGGTCCGTCCGGGCGGGATCGTCCGGCTGGTGCTGGTGCTGGTGCTGGTGCTGTTGGCGGGCTCGGGTGCGGCGGGCCTTGGTGCGGGCCACCACGCCCATGGTGAAGATCGTCAGGACCAGCGCGACCAGGAGCTGGCTGATGAACAGGCCCCAGAACAGGCCCCACCCGGAGAGCGCCGCGGGGTTCGTGTCGGGCCAGGCGCCGGGGATGTCGTGGGGTTGCGTTATCAGGGCGCGGACGGCCCCCGGGGTGCGGGTGAAGGTGACGGTGGCCGGCCAGGCGCCCTTCGTGAAGAGGGCCGCGAGGCCGGTGGCCGACCAGACGAGGACGGCGAGGCCGAGGAGGAAGGCCAGGAGGCCGACGAGGACCCCGTCGGGGATGCCGCCGCCGGCTCGCGCGGGGGGCTCCGTACGTCTCGCGTCGGGCATGGTCAGGCCACCGTGGTCGCTGATCCGGGGCCGGAGCCCCGCTGGCGTTCGATGTACAGGGCTCGTTCCTCCGCTTCGAGTTCGGCGGCCAGCAGGTCGTCGGGGAGCTGCTGGGGGGTGGAGGACTCGGTCATCGCGCGGTCGGTGTAGACGAGGGGGCGTTCGGTCTCGGTGATCAGGTGTTTGACGACCTGGACGTTGCCGTTGACGTCCCAGACGGCGATGCCGGGGGTGAGGGTCGGGATGATTTCGACGGCCCAGCGCGGCAGGCCGAGGACGCGGCCGGTGGCGCGGGCCTCGTCGGCCTTCTGGGCGTAGATGGTGCGGGTGGACGCCATTTTGAGGATGGCGGCGGCCTCGCGTGCGGCGGCGCCGTCGACGACGTCGGAGAGGTGGTGGACGACGGCGACGAAGGACAGGCCGAGGCGGCGGCCGAACTTCAGGAGGCGCTGGAAGAGCTGGGCGACGAAGGGGCTGTTGATGATGTGCCAGGCCTCTTCGACGAGGAAGATGCGCTTCTTGCGGTCCGGCCGGATCCAGGTGTGTTCCAGCCACACGCCGACGATCGCCATGAGGATGGGCATGGCGATGGAGTTGCGGTCGATGTGGGAGAGGTCGAAGACGATCAGCGGGGCGTCGAGGTCGATGCCGACCGTGGTCGGGCCGTCGAACATGCCGCGCAGGTCGCCGTCGACGAGGCGGTCGAGGACGAGGGCGACGTCGAGGCCCCAGGCCCGGACGTCGTCTATGTCGACGTTCATGGCCTGGGCGGATTCGGCTTCGGGGTGGCGGAGCTGTTCGACGATGTCGGTGAGGACGGGCTGGCGGTCCCGGATGGTGTCGACGACGTAGGCGTGGGCGACCTTGAGGGCGAAGCCGGAGCGTTCGTCGAGGCCGTGGCCCATGGCGACTTCGATGATGGTGCGGAGCAGCGCGAGCTGTCCGGTCGTGGTGATCGCCGGGTCGAGGGGGTTGAGGCGGATCCCGTCGTCGTTGGCGGCGATGGGGTCCAGGCGGATGGGGGTTATCCCCAGCTGCTGGGCGATGAGGTTCCACTCGCCGACGCCGTCCTCGCCCTGGGCGTCGAGGACGACGACCTGGCGGTCGCGGAAGCGGAGCTGGCGCAGGACGTAGGTCTTTTCGAGGGCTGATTTTCCGTTGCCGGATTCGCCCAGGACCAGCCAGTGGGGGGCCGGGAGCTGCTGGCCGTAGAGCTGGAAGGGGTCGTAGATGTAGCCCTTGCCGCTGTAGACCTCGCGGCCGATGATCACGCCGGAGTCGCCGAGGCCGGGGGCGGCCGTGGGGAGGTAGACGGCCTGGGCCTGGCCGGTGGAGGTGCGTACGGGCAGGCGGGTGGTCTCGACCTTGCCGAAGAGGAAGCTGGTGAAGGCGTCCGTCAGCGCGGACATGGGATCTCGCATGGCGGCTGGTCCCTCCAGCTAGCGTCGGATGCCGGTGGCGAACGGCAAGGTGTTGACGAAGGCGCGGTGGTGCTCGCGGTCGCACCATTCGAGCTTCAGGTAGGACTTGCCGGCGGAGGCGCGGATGGTGCGCTTGTCGCGGGCGAGGGCTTCGGGTGAACGCGAGGACACCGTGATGTACCCGACGAGGTTGACTCCGGCAGCGCCGCTGGCGAGATCTTCACCCCTCTGGTCGAGGCGGCCGTGGGCGGCGATGTCGCGGGGGTCGACGGTGCGGTTCATCTTGGCGGCGCGGGAGGCGTCGGCCTCGTCGTTCGTCTTCTCGGTGAGCATGCGCTCGATGGCGATCTCGGTGGGTTCGAGGTCCATGGTGACGGCGACGGTGCGGATGACGTCCGGGGTGTGGACGAGGAGGGGGGCGAGGAAGTTCACGCCGACGGGGGTCATCGGCCACTCCTTCACCCAGGCGGTGGCGTGGCACCAGGGGGCGCGGGTGGAGGATTCGCGGGTCTTGGCCTGGAGGTAGGTGGGCTCCACGGCGTCGAGCTCTGCGGGCCAGGCGTTGCGCTTGGTCATGGCCTGGATGTGGTCGATCGGGTGGTCCGGATCGTACATGGAGTGCACGAGGGAGGACAGGCGTCCCTGGCCGAGGGGCTGGCGGACGCGGATGTCGGCTTCGGCGAGGCGGGCGCAGATGTCGGTGAGCTCGCGGGCCATGACGATGGCGAGGCCTGCGTCGCGGTCGAGCTTGCGGCCCTTGGTGCTGCCGGCGCGGGCGATGGTGTTGGCCTCGGCGGCGAGTTCGCGGGTGTAGTGCATGCAGGCGACGAGGTAGGCGCGGTGCTGCTCCGAGGAGGTGGAGACCATCGACTGGAGCTGGTCGTAGGAGTCGCGCAGCCAGGTGGGGGCCGTGGTGTCTCCGCGCTGGGCGACGTCCTTGGCGTGGGCGTCGGGGTCGGCGGGGAGGGTGCGGGCGAGCATCTGGAGGCGGGTGACGAAGCCGTCGCCGTTGGCGACGTGCTTGAGGAGGGTGCCGAAGCGGTCGACGAGGGCTTCCTGGTCCTCGCTGTCGCGCAGGCCGACGCCGGGGCCCTCGATCTCGATGGCGGCCGTGACGGTTCTGCGGTCGGCGTGGAGGAGGACGGCGATCTCGTCGGGGCCGAAGGGGGCGGCGAGCCAGTTGATGCGGCCGATGCCGGGGGGCGGGCCGACCTCGACCTCGCGGCCGTCGGCGGCGCGGGTGCCGGCTTCGACGGCGCCGGAGCGGTAGGTGGTGCCGCGTCGCAGGGTGCGCTTGTAGCTGCGGCTGATCTCGAACCACCGGTAGAAGGTGCGGCCCTTGTAGGGGACGTAGACGGCGGCGAGGGCGAGCAGCGGGAAGCCGACGAGGCTCACGATGCGGAGGGTGAGGTCGGGGACGAGCAGGCCGCTCATCATGCCGAAGAAGGCGCCGGTGATGATCAGTGCGATTTCGCCGGTTTCGCGGTTCTTGCCGACGATCGCGTTCGGCCGGGCGCGGCCGATGAGATACGTGCGGCGGGGCGCGACCGGGTGGAGCTGGTGGGACTGGGTCGTCAACGCCCGTCACCTCCTGTGTTCCTCGTACTCGAGCCAGTGCGGGGCGGGGGCGCGGCGGAGGGGACACTTCCGCCGCCGGACCCGTTGCCGGAGCGGCGGCTGCTGTGGGCGGCCATGCCTCCGGAGATCTGGTTGGCGTCGCCGCCGCCGGAGCCGCCGCCGGCGCGGTGGGCGCCGCCGCGGCTGCTGTGGGTCTTGATGCCCTGGGAGACGAGGGAGGCCGGGGAGCTGATGACGGCTGCGGCCTGGGCGCCGTCGGTGGCCTGCTTGCGGTTGGAGCGGGCGGAGGCGATCTCGTCGCCGAAGCCGGGGACGAAGCGGTAGATCATCGCGGAGGCGAAGATCGCCAGGAGGATGATGGCGAGGCCGGAGACGACGGCGGAGAAGGCGTTGGGGCCCTTGTCGCCGGCGAGGGCGCCGGCGAGGCCGAGGACGATCACGATGACCGGCTTCACGAGGATGACGGCGATCATGATGCCGGCCCAGCGGCGGACGTGGCCCCACATGTTGCGGTCGACGAGTCCGGCGTAGACGACGGTGCCGAGGAGGGCGCCGACGTAGAGCAGGGCGGCGCGGATGACGAGCTCCAGCCAGAGGACGCCGGCGGCGAGGACGGTGACGAGGGCGACGACGATCAGCATGATCGGGCCGCCGCCGATGTCGTCGCCCTTTTTGAGGGCCTCGGAGAAGGAGCCGAAGAAGACGTCGGTCTGGCTGCCGGTGGCGGAGGCGATGACCTCGGTGATGCCGTCGGTGGCGGAGACGACGGTGTAGAGGATCAGGGGGGTGAAGGCGGAGGCGAGGACGGTCAGCCAGAGGAATCCGATGGCTTCGGAGAGGGCGGTGCTGAGGGGGACGCCGCGGATGGCGCGCTTGGCGACGGCCAGCAGCCACAGGACGAGGGTCAGGACGGTGGAGGCGGCGAAGACGACGGCGTACTGCTGGAGGAAGGCGGCGTTGGTGAAGTCGACGTTGGCGGTGGACTTCACGGCTTCGCTGAGCTTGCCGACGATCCAGGCGGCGGCTTCGGCGCAGCCCTTGGCCAGGGAGGCCAGGGGGTTGATGGCGTCCGTGCCGGGGTCGCCCGGGGTGAGGCCGGTGCGCGGCGCGCCGCTGGACGCCGGGCCGTTGCCGTTCTCGCAGTAGTCCCGTGCGGGGGCCTTGATGAGTTCGCAGGGGTTGTTGCTGGCCTGCGGGGGTCCCGTGGTTGTCGCACCGGGGGTGGGCGTCGTCTGCGTGCCGGGAGGAGGGGTCGGTGCGGCCATCGCACGGGTAGCCAGGAGCAGGAAGGTGGTGTGGACGGTTGCGACGATGCCGGCGAGGGACATACCGCGACGGATGTCAGCGCGCATAGGTGAGGCCTCCGAACTGCGACACGGCCGCGGACATGTCCTCGGCGGTTGAGGCCCTCTGGTCGCGGCCGACCGGGGTCGGGCCGTCCTTCTGGCTGAAGTTCGAGACCCACCAGTCGTTGTTGACCCACCGGAGTTCGAACGTGTACGTGTACCAGCCCTCGGAGACCGGGCTCTTGGACCCTTCGCCCGCAAGGCCGAAGAGGGACGAGGACCAGACGGAGACGGTCGCGGTGTCGCCGTCGATCTTGTCGATCTTGGTGCCGGCGGGGTTGGTACGGGAGACGAACACCATGCCCTTGGGCGCCTTCCCCCCTGCCTCCAGGCCGATCCGCCCGAGGAACCCCGGGTCGGAGTAGAGCCGGTCTAGTTCGGCGAGGCGTACCACCGCGGTGTCGGGCGTGTAGACGGCCTGGGCGATCGCCTTCCGGCGTGCGGCGTCGAACATGCCGTCGGAGCCCAGGGCGACCGCGTAGTTGGCGGCTGCCGACTGGGCGCCCTGTTCGTCGTGGGCGAAGCCCTTGGGGATGCCGGCGGTTTTGGTGGTGACCGGGGCGGTGCCCGTGGGGGCCGTCGAGGTGGTGTCCGGGGCCTTGTCCGAGGTGGTGGTGTCCGGGGTGTCGCCCGAGCGGTTGGCGAAGGCGATGGCGGCGATGAGCAGGACGACGACTCCGACGACCGTGATCAGGCCGCGGGAGGAGCGGGGGGTGCGGCGGGGGCCGCCGTACCCGTCGGAGGGTGGGTCCGGGAGCCGGGTGCGGGTCTGGCCCGTGCCGCCGACCTCGGCGTGGCCGGTGCCGCCGCCGTACTGGTCGTCGTTGCTCATTGCGTGTCCGCCCCCTCCGCGTCGTACGACGGTAGCGCTCGTTCCCGCTCAGGCGCGGTGTGGTGATTCCTCATCAGGGTGCGGCCGGGTGTTGCGGTCCGGCTAGACGGCCATCCCGTAGACGATCGTGAAGAGGGTGCCGAGGGAGCCGATGATGAAGACTCCGGTGAGGCCGGCCACGATCAGGCCCTTGCCCTGTTCCGCGCTGAAGGTGTCGCGCAGGGCGGTCGCGCCGATGCGCTGCTTGGCGGCGCCCCAGATGGCGATGCCGAGGCAGAGGAGGATCGCGACGGCCATGACCACCTCGATCATGACCTTCGCTTCGTTGCCGAGACTGCCGAACGGCCCCCAGTTCGGGGCGATTCCGCCGATGATGGTGGTGATGTCGCCCTTTTCGGCTGCCAGGATCATGTAACTCACCGCCCCTGTATGGGTAGTTCCGGTAGCCCGTGCCCGACGGCAGGGGTCTCGCCCTATCTTCGCTGATGAAACCGGCGCCGTCGCCGACTTGGCCGGTCTCTTTACCCGTTCTCTCGGCCCGCGCCCCGTATGCGCACCCTGAGCAGGTCACTCTGTGTATCACGGGGGGTGACCCCGGGCAATGATTGTCGGCCCGGTGTGCGCGGGGCCGTGTGAGGGGCGGCCGTTCGGGCTAATGGGGGGAGTCCGGGGCAGCGGGGGAGCGTATGGAGGCGTGAGGGGCGCACGGGTGCCGTGCGGGCGCCGGGGGGCCGGGCCGTGTCGGGCCGTTTCGGGCCTTTCCGCCGGTGACGGGGTGTGGTGACGGGGTGTTACGCGGCCCAGTGGGCGGGGCGGGTGAGGTGCGGGGGGATGCGGGTGTCGGCGGTGCCCCGGGCGGCGTTGACCTGGGCCTGGGTGAGGAAGAGGACGTCGCGCAGGTCGGCTCCGCGCAGGTCGGCGTCGCGGAAGTCCGCGCCGATCAGGTCGGCTCCGCGCAGGTCGGCGCGGCTGAGGTCGGCGGCGATCAGGTAGGCGCCGCGCAGGTTGGCTCCGCGGAGGTCGGCGCCGGAGAGGCGGGCGCCCATGAGGTCGGCGCCGCGGTGGTTCTTCTTGCGGCCGGGGGTCTTGGCGCGGACCAGCTCGCTCGTCTTGAGGAGGAGGGCGTTGACCTCCTGGCGCAGGGCCGGGACGTCGAGGGCGGTGAGGGTGGCGGCGTCGGCGCGGGTGAGGGCCTCGGTCTTGGCGAGGGCGGTGCGCAGGGCGGGGTGGACGGGGGCGGCCGCGGGGCGGGTGAGGGCTTCGGCGGTGTAGAAGAGCAGCTCGTGCAGCTGCCGCATGACGGGGAAGGCCTCGAACATCGCGGTGCGGGTCTCGGGGTGGGTGCGCCAGTCGTGGCCCTCGAAGGTGACCTGGGAGACCTGCTGTCCCGCGCCGAAGCAGTCGAAGACGGTGCAGCCCTGGAAGCCCTGGTCGCGCAGCCGGGTGTGGATGCCGCAGCGGAAGTCCTGCCGGAGGTTCTTGCAGGGGGTGCCGGCGGGCTTGTTCACGGCGAAGTCGGCGGACTTGGCGAAGGGCAGGGCGACGCAGCACAGGGCGAAGCAGTTCGAGCAGTCGGCCTGGAGGAGGGGCAGGGTGGTGGTGGGCACCCCTCCATTGTCCCCGGATTTCCGGAGTCCCTTGATCCGGGCGGAGGGGGCGGGGAGCATCGCGTGCATGACAGAAGTGATCGCAGTTGCCGTCATCACCCTGCTCGCCGTGATCAGTCCCGGTGCGGACTTCGCGATGGTGGTCAGGAACAGTTATCTGTACGGGCGGCCCACGGGTCTGTTCGCGGCGGCGGGGGTCGCGGCCGGGGTGCTGGTGCACGTGTCGTACACGATGCTCGGGGTGGGGCTGCTGATCGCCTCGTCGACCGCCCTGTTCACGGCGATCAAGCTGGCGGGCGCGGCGTACCTGGTGTGGATCGGTATCCGTACGTTCCGGGCGCGGGCGGAGCTGACGGTGGACCTGGAGTCGGGGCCGGGGCTGACGCGGCTGGGGGCGCTGCGGTCGGGGTTCCTGACCAATGTGCTGAACCCGAAGACGACGCTGTTCGTGGTGTCGACGTTCACGCAGGTGGTCGACCCGGGGACGTCGGGGTGGCAGCAGGCGGGGTACGGGCTGTTCATGGCGGCGGCGCACCTGGTGTGGTTCGGTGCGGTGGCGCTGTTCTTCTCCAACTCGCGGCTGCGGGAGCGGATGCTGAAGGCGCAGAAGGCGCTGAACCGGGCGATCGGGTCGGTGCTGGTGGGGCTGGGGGTGGGGCTGGGCTTCGCGCGCTGAGCCGTGGGGAGGGGCTGGTGCGTCGGGTTACCTGTGGGTAGCGTGCGGCGGCATGGATGCTGAAGACGGGTTCTACGAGCGGCTCGGCGAAGGCCGCTTCCTGGCCACCGAGGCGACGCGCGGGCCGTGGGACCCGGGCTCCCAGCACGCCG
Organism: Streptomyces sp. NPDC004126; assembly: GCF_050275515.1. Classification (NCBI taxonomy): domain Bacteria; kingdom Bacillati; phylum Actinomycetota; class Actinomycetes; order Kitasatosporales; family Streptomycetaceae; genus Streptomyces; species Streptomyces sp. NPDC004126. The sequence continues at coordinate 10,696 of NZ_JBNNPF010000067.1, forward strand.
GGCCGCCGGCCGCGCTGCTCGGGCGGGCCGTCGAGGAGCGGCCGGGGGCGCGGGCCGACATGCGGATCGCCCGCATCACGTACGAGATCCTGCGCCCGGTGCCGATCGGGGAGCTGGCGGTGACCACCTCGGTGCTGCGGTCCGGGCGCGGCACCGAGGTGGTCGAGGCGGCCCTGGCCCCGGCGGGCGGGGCGCCGGTGATGCTGGCGCGGGCGCTGCGGATCCGGGTGGCCGAGGAGCCGGTGCCGGCGGTGGTCCCGCCGGCGGTGCTGCCGCCGCCGGGGGAGGTGGGGGTGACGCCGTTCTTCCCCGTGCCGTGGGAGACGGGCTACCACTCCTCGGTGGAGACCCGGTTCACGGAGGGCGCCTTCGTCGAGCCGGGGCCGGGGACCTGCTGGATGCGGATGCGGGTGCCGCTGGTGGCGGGGGAGGAGGTCCGGCCGCTGGACCGGGTGCTGGTGGCGGCCGACTCGGGGAACGGGATCAGCGCGGTGATGGACTTCGGGCGGTTCGTCTTCGTCAACGGAGACCTCACCGTCCACCTGCACCGCCATCCGGTGGGGGAGTGGGTGTGCGTGGAGGCCCGTACGAGCGTGGACGCGGCCGGGATCGGCCTCGCGGACTCCCGCCTGCACGACGAGAAGGGGCCGATCGGGCGCGGGGCGCAGAGCCTCTTCGTGGCCGGGCGCTGAGGTCAACCCCCCTTTTCGGCCAGGGAAGTCGGTATGACACCCTCGTCCGAATGGAGGCCCTGAGAGAGACCGACCCCGCCCACATCGGCGCGCAGACGCTGCTGGCCCGGCTGGGCGCCGGGGGCATGGGGCAGGTCTACCTCGGGCGGTCGCCGGGCGGCCGGCTGGTCGCCATCAAGGTGATCAAGGAAGAGATCACCGGGCATCCGGAGGCCCTGGCGCGGTTCCGGCGGGAGGCCGAGACGGTCCGCGCGGTCCGCTCCGCGTACACCGCGAACCTGATCGACGCCTCGCTGGCAGCCCCGCCGTACTGGCTGGCCACCGAGTACGTGGCCGGGCCGACGCTCAGTCACGCCGTGGGCGGGTACGGGGCCTTGCCCGCCGCCTCCTGCCGCAGGCTGTTCGCCGCGCTGGCGGAGGGCCTGGCGAGCGTCCACGCGTACGGGGTCACCCACCGCGACCTCAAGCCGCAGAACGTCATCCTCGGCGCGCAGGGCCCGCAGCTCATCGACTTCGGCATCGCCAAGGGCGTGGCCGAGACGGCGCTCACGCAGGTCGGCACCGCCCCGGGCACTCCCGGCTACACGGCCCCCGAGGTGCTGCTGCGCGGTGAGGTGGCGGCCGCGGCGGACGTCTTCGCGCTGGGGGCCACGATCGCGTACGCGGCCACGGGCCGGGCCCCGTACGGCACCGGCGAGCCGACGGCGGTGAACTTCCGCGCGGTGCACGGTGAAATCGACGTCGAGGGCGTGGAGCCGGAGCTCGCCGCCCTGATCAGGGCCTGCGTGGCCACGGACCCGGCCGGGCGGCCGGCCCTCGCCGAGGTCATCCGCCGCTGCGCGGTGGACGCGGCGCTGGTCGACGACCCGGTGTACGCGGCGCTCACGGCGGCCGGCGGCGGGGCCGCGCAGGTGCCGGGGCTGCCGTCGACCATCGGCCCGGGGCTCGCCGCGGTCCAGGCCGGCTACGTGCCGACGTACGCACCGGCGGCGGCACCCGTGACGGCTCCGGCCACTGCGGGGGCGCGGGCGGCCGTACCGCGCTGGGCGCTGGCGGCGGTCGCGGGCCTGGTGGCGGGGGGCCTCGTCACCGGCGGGTATCTGCTGGTCAAGGACGGTGACAAGGCGGGCGGCGAGCGCCAGGCGGCGGCGCCGAGCGGGAACGGGAGCCCCGCCCCGGCGGCGCAGCCGTCGCAGCCGTCGCAGCCCTCCACGCCGAGCGCGTCCGCGTCCGCGTCCGCGCAGGGCGGCGGGGCGGGAGCGGTGCCCGACCACATCGAGCCGAACAAGGTGTCCCGGGACCTGTGGAGCGCCACCGGCGGCTGCAACCTGCCCAACGAGGAGCGGGCGGAGTTCCTGACCGTCTCCGCGGCGGACACCGACGACCCGGCCGCGCGGACGATCACGGGCAAGGTCAAGATCCGTGTCTACCTGAAGCCGTACAACACGGAGAAGGCTCCCTATGCCATCTCCGTCGGCGTCAAGCCGCCGCACGAGATCGACGAGAGCACTCAGCGCCCCTACGAGTCCGTCCGCGACTACAACCACAGCATCGGCTACGCCAGCAAGCCCGTGGATCTGAGGACCCCGGGGCCCGGCGGCGAGGTGGAGCTGATCTACCCGGACGACTTCTCCACCCAGCTCGTGGACAACGAGGGGACGCGGAAGAAGTTCCCGGGCATCCCGACCGCCAACGACCCGGGCGACTGGACCGTGCTGGTCTACCGGGTCCGTGGGGTCAAGGAGTACAGCAGTGTCCACTGCACCGGCTTTCCGGTGAAATAGTGCGCGGACAGACTGCCGAATGCACTGTCAGGCGACGTGGCATGAGGCAGTGTTGACGGGTGCGCAAGTTCTGGGTGGCAAGCGGGATCGGGATCGGCGTGTGCCTGACCTTCGTCGCGCTGCTGGTCGTCGGCACCTACTCGGCGGCGGCGGGAATCGCGGGCGGCGCCGGACAGGGTGCGGTCGGGCTGGTGAAGGGTGCGGTGCCGGCGGTGTACCAGCCGCTGGTGGAGCGGTGGGGAAACCTTTGCCCCGCCCTCAATCCGGCGCTGCTCGCGGCGCAGTTGTACACGGAGAGCAACTGGAAGCCCGACGCGCTCAGCCATGCCGACGCGCGGGGCATCGCCCAGTTCATCCCGGAGACCTGGGCCACGTACGGGGTCGACGGCGACGGTGACGGGGACAAGGACATCTGGGACCCCAAGGACGCCATCCCCTCGGCGGCCACCTACGACTGCCAACTCTCCAAGGACGTCGCGCAGGTGCCGGGCGACCGGTCCGACAACATGCTCGCCGCCTACAACGCCGGCCCCTACCGGGTCATCAAGGCCGGGGGCGTGCCTCCGATCAGCGAGACCCAGGGCTACGTGAAGTCCATCCGGTCCCTGGAGAAGAGCTTCGCGCGGCCGGTCGGCCGTGTCGCGCCTGCGCAGCAGGCCGCCGGGGCCGTGTACTTCGCGCAGAAGCAGCTCGGGACGCCGTACCTGTGGGGTGGGGACGGGACGGCGGCCGACAACGGGCGGTTCGACTGTTCCGGGCTGACCAAGGCCGCGTACGAGAGCGTCGGCATCGATCTGCCGCGCGTCGCCAACGACCAGTACAACGCCGGGTCGCACCCCTCGCGCGGGGAACTGCTCCCCGGTGATCTGGTGTTCTTCTCTGATGATCTGACGAACTCTCGGGCGATCCGGCACGTCGGCCTGTACGTGGGCGGCGGTTACATGATCAACGCCCCGTTCACCGGTGCGGTCATCCGTTTTGACAAGATCGACACGCCTGACTACTTCGGGGCGACCCGAGTGACCAAGGATGGGGCCGAAGCCCTTCCGGAGCGATCCGGGTCAACTTCCAAGCCCTAGCGACTCTCTGTGAAGCGCAGGCCCTGAGCTGCGGCGATGAGTCTCTCTTGGATAACGTTGGAGTGATCATTCGGTGGAGAGTGGAACGTCCCAGGCAGAACGGGCGTTCCATGAACACGGGGGGTCGTTCGGCTGGGGGGCTGAAGGGGGCGCACACCGTCGTGCGCCCGCAGGGGACCTAGGCAGGCAAGGGGCCGTGGCGCATGGCTGGACTCACGACCGGTGGGCCGAACGTGGATGTCAGCCTGCTGTACGGGATCAACTCCCTCTCCCGGCACGCCCCCGGCTGGTTCGACCGCGCCGTGGCCTTCGCCGGGTCGTACGGGCTGCCGCTGGCCATGGTCCTGCTCGTGCTGTGGTGCTGGCGCGGCGCCAGGCGGCAGGACGAGGCGACCGCCGCCGAGTCGTTCGCCGCGCTCGTGTGGGCGCCCCTCGCCGCCGCCGTCGCCCTCCTCGTGAACGTCCCGCTGCGCGGATTCGTCGCCCGGCCGCGGCCGTTCCTCCAGCACGACGGCCTCGAAGTGCTCGGCGGCGCGGGCGCGCCCGGCTCCGGGTTCTCCTTCGTCAGCGACCACGCCACCCTCGGCATGGCCCTCGCCGTCGGGGTGTTCCTCGTCAACCGCCGGCTCGGGCTCGTCGGGATCGGGCTGGCGCTCGCCGAGGGGCTGTGCCGGGTGTACCTCGGCGTCCACTACCCCACCGACGTCATCGGCGGCTTCGCGCTCGGCACCGCCGTCGTCCTGCTCCTCGCCCCGCTCGCCATGGCGGCGCTCACCCCGGTGGTCAGGGCCGTCGCCCGGTCGCCGCGGTTCGGAGTGCTCGTACGGGACCGCGAGCGCGTGGTGGCCCGCCCCGTCGAGCTGGCGCAGCGGCCGGCCGAGAGCGACCTCGCGGCCTAGCCGCACCTGCTACGGGTTCCAGAGCGCCAGCAGGAGCGCCACCAGCAGGCACAGGCCCGCCGCGCCGAAGAACAGCCGTACCGCCGTCGGCCGGGAGCGCGGGGTCACTGGTCGCCGCCCTCGCCGCCCCCGCGCGGATGCTCCGTCCCCGCACCGTCGCGGCGGTAGCGGGAACGCAGCCACAGCCCGGTCGCCACGGCGGCCGCGGTGGTGGCCCCGATGGCCAGCGCCACGTCGGCCGGCCCGTCCGCCGAACCCACCGGGCGGGCCCAGGCCGCCGCGGCCGGGGTGAGCACGAGCAGCAGCGCCCAGCAGAGGGCGGCGAGGGAGCGTGCGGTACCTGGCATGGAACCAGCGCAACCGCTCCCGGGGCCCCCGGCCAGCCGGGACGTCCGAACGGAGGAGGAGAAGGGGGAGGGGGAGGGGAGAAGGGGGCGGCTATCCCGCGGTGTGTCTGCCCGCGTCCTTGCGGGCCAGGTCGCGGGAGCGGCGGGCCGGCCCCGTCCAGCCGCAGCTGCACACGGCCAGGCAGAACGAGCCGCGTTCCGCGGTGCTGGTGGAGTGGCCGACGGGCGGCTGAGCCGGTTCCGCGCGGTCTCGCGGGTCGGTCACAGCGGTAAACGGAGCGACCGGGGTCGCCTTGGTGTGCGGGTCCACCCCACCACGGTACCCGGGCCCGGCCGCGTCCGGTACGGCCCCCGGAACTCGGCGGACCGTTACGGGAAACCCCGGACCTCGTTAACCGGAGCGGGTGGGGGCCTCGGGCAAACAGCGGTCACGCGTTGGGGGTTGGCAGGCGATGGTGGTGCACCAGCACAGGCGACGGAGAAGGCGTGCGGGTGAGGCGGTGCTCGCCGTCTGTGCGGCGGTGGCCGTGGCGGCGCTCAGCGCGTGCGGCGCGGCGAGCGGCACGGGCACCGACGGCGGCAGCGGCCCCGGCGGGAGCGCGAAGGGCGCCCGCGACGACCGGCCGCCGGGCGACCCGGCCGCCGCGGTCCGCGGCGCCGCCGACGCGCTGACCGCCGCCGGGAGCGCGCAGACCCGTACGGCCATGGAGATGGCCACCGGCGGCACCCGGGTGACCATCCGGGGCGAGGGCGGGGTCGACTTCCGCAAGCGGATGGGCCAGCTGCTGGTGATGCTCCCCGCCGACGTGAAGGGGCAGCCCGAGCACCGGCCCATCACCGAGCTGCTCGTCCCCGGCGCGCTCTACATGAAGAACCGGGGCGCCGGAGTCCCCGACGACAAGTGGGTCCGCCTCGACACCACCACCCTCTCCGACGGGAACCTCGTCACCGGCGGCGCCACCGACCCGGTGGCCGCGGCCGAGCTGCTGCGGGGCGCGCAGGAGGTCACGTACGTCGGCGAGACCGACCTGGCCGGCACCAAGGTGCGCCACTACCGGGGTACGACGGACATCGCGCGGGCCGCGCAGAGCGCCTCGCCGGGCATCAAGGGAGCCCTGGAGGCGGCGGCGAAAGGGTTCAGCAAGGACAGCGTCCCCTTCGACGCCTACCTCGACGAAGAGGGGCGGCTGCGCAAGGTCCGGCACCGCTTCACCTACGTCAAGAATGGCGTGATCGATGTCTCCTCGACCACGCTGCTCTACGGGTTCGGGACTCCGGTGACCGTCGTATTGCCCCCAAGCGGGGACATTTACGCCGGGAAGATCGCCGAATAGCCGTCCGGGCGGGCTGAAGCGGTGCCTCCGGGCCATGGCGCCGCTATCCGGAAATGGTCCATCCGTGTCATGTGCGGAGCGGGGCCCGCTCCCTAGGCTGGGATGCCGAGCGCCGACGGGCGAGGACGGCAGAGAGAGGTGACACGCGTGACTCCCGCAGGCGGCATGACGGTGCAGGACCACGTGGCGCTCGCCGAGATCGAGCTGTGCGGTGAGCTGATCATCGCGGCCTCGGCGGCGGCCGAGGACCGGCTGAGCCAGGACCGGATCGACGAAGTGCTGATGAGCGTCTGCCCGTAGGCGCGACGCGGGGGCCTCCCGGGGCCGCGCCCCCGGACGGTGTCCGGGGGGCCGGCGGAGGCGGGTCCGGTCGTCAGCTGCGCAGCAGGCGGGCGATGGCCTTCGTGGCCTCCTCCACCTTGGCGTCGATCTCGGTGCCGCCCTTGACCGCGGCGTCCGCGACGCAGTGGCGCAGGTGCTCCTCCAGCAGCTGGAGGGCGAAGGACTGGAGGGCCTTCGTACTGGCCGACACCTGCGTGAGTATGTCGATGCAGTACACGTCCTCGTCGACGAGGCGCTGGAGGCCGCGGATCTGGCCCTCGATCCGGCGCAGCCGCTTGAGGTGCTCGTCCTTCTGGTGGTGGTAGCCGTGGACGGCTCCGGAGCCCTCCGCCTCGATGGTGGTCATCGGTCCTCCCGTGGTCCGGAAAGAGGGGTTATACCCCTCATGGGTATAGGGTACTTCGCCCAGGCCGGGGGGACAGGGGTCCGTAACGCCCACTCTGCCTGATGGAGGACACTGGGGAACCGCCGGTTAGCCGTGGCCGGGGGATGCGCCTAGCATCAGCCTGACCGAATCCAATGCACCCCGAGGACCTCACGTGCGATTTCGTCTGACCCCCAGGGAGACGAGCTTCTACGACATGTTCGCCGCATCCGCGGACAACATCGTCACGGGCTCCAAGCTCCTGATGGAACTGCTCGGAGCGGATCCCTCCGCCCGGGCCGAGATCGCGGAGCGGATGCGGGCGGCGGAGCACGCGGGCGACGACGCCACGCACGCGATCTTCCACCAGCTGAACTCGTCCTTCATCACGCCGTTCGACCGCGAGGACATCTACAGCCTCGCCTCGTCGCTCGACGACATCATGGACTTCATGGAGGAAGCGGTCGACCTGGTCGTCCTCTACAACGTGGAGGAGCTGCCCAAGGGCGTCGAGCAGCAGATCGAGGTCCTGGCGCGGGCGGCCGAGCTGACCGCCGAGGCCATGCCGCACCTGCGGACGATGGAGAACCTCACCGAGTACTGGATCGAGGTCAACCGCCTTGAGAACCAGGCCGACCAGATCCACCGCAAGCTGCTCGCCCAGCTCTTCAACGGCAAGTACGACGCCATCGAGGTGCTGAAGCTCAAGCAGATCGTCGACGTCCTCGAAGAGGCCGCCGACGCGTTCGAGCACGTCGCGAACACGGTGGAGACCATCGCCGTCAAGGAGTCCTGAACCTCGTGGACACCTTTGCGCTGGTCGTGACCATCGGTGTCGCGCTCGGCTTCACGTATACGAACGGCTTCCACGACTCGGCGAACGCCATCGCGACCTCCGTCTCGACGCGGGCCCTGACGCCGCGCGCGGCGCTGGCGATGGCCGCCGTGATGAACCTGGCCGGTGCCTTCCTCGGCAGCGGGGTGGCCAAGACGGTCAGTGAGGGCCTGATCGAGACGCCGCACGGCAACAAGGGCATGTGGATCCTGTTCGCGGCCCTGATCGGCGCGATCGTCTGGAACCTGATCACCTGGTACTTCGGTCTGCCCTCGTCCTCCTCGCACGCGCTGTTCGGAGGCATGGTGGGCGCGGCGCTGGCCGGCGGGACCGAGGTGATCTGGTCGGGCGTGGTCGAGAAGGTCGTCATCCCGATGTTCGTCTCGCCCGTCGTCGGCCTGGTGGTCGGCTACCTGGTGATGGTCGTCATCCTGTGGATGTTCCGGCGGGCCAACCCGCACAAGGCCAAGCGCGGCTTCCGCATCGCGCAGACGGTCTCGGCGGCGGGCATGGCGCTCGGCCACGGTCTGCAGGACGCGCAGAAGACGATGGGCATCGTGGTGATGGCCCTGGTCATCGCGGACGTGTCGGCGGCCGGCGACCCGATCCCGGTGTGGGTGAAGATCGCCTGTGCCGTGATGCTGTCGCTGGGTACGTACGCGGGCGGCTGGCGCATCATGCGTACGCTCGGCCGCAAGATCATCGAGCTGGACCCGCCGCAGGGCTTCGCGGCGGAGACCACCGGTGCCTCGATCATGTTCGGCTCGGCGTTCCTCTTCCACGCGCCGATCTCCACCACCCACGTGATCACCTCGGCGATCATGGGCGTGGGCGCGACCAAGCGGGTCAACGCGGTCCGCTGGGGCGTCGCCAAGAACATCATCCTCGGCTGGTTCATCACGATGCCGGCGGCCGCGCTGGTGGCCGCGGTCAGCTTCTGGATCGTGAACCTGGCGTTCGTCTGAGCGCGGATGTGAAAGCGGGCCGGCTCCCCCCACCCAGGGGGAGCCGGCCCTTTTCTTTCGCCCTGCGGTGGCACCGCCATGCAGCACCGCAGGACGTCCAGGCGGGGTTCGGTGTTTAGCCGAAGCGGCCCGAGATGTAGTCCTCGGTCGCCTGGACGGACGGGTTGGAGAAGATCCGGTCCGTGTCGTCGATCTCGATCAGCTTTCCGGGCTGGCCGACGGCGGCGAGGTTGAAGAAGGCGGTGCGGTCGGAGACGCGGGCCGCCTGCTGCATGTTGTGGGTCACGATGACGATCGTGAAGCGCTCCTTCAGCTCCCCGATCAGGTCCTCGATGGCGAGGGTGGAGATCGGGTCGAGGGCGGAGCAGGGCTCGTCCATCAGCAGGACCTGCGGCTCGACCGCGATGGCGCGGGCGATGCACAGACGCTGCTGCTGGCCGCCGGAGAGGCCGGAGCCGGGCTTGTTCAGGCGGTCCTTGACCTCGTTCCAGAGGTTGGCGCCCTTGAGGGACCGCTCCACGACGTCCGTGAGCTCGGACTTCTTGTAGCTGCCGTTCAGGCGCAGGCCCGCCGCCACGTTGTCGAAGATCGACATGGTGGGGAAGGGGTTCGGGCGCTGGAAGACCATGCCGACCGTGCGGCGGACCGCGACCGGGTCCACGCCGGGGCCGTACAGGTTCTCGTCGTCCAGCAGCACCTTGCCCTCGACGCGGCCGCCGGGGGTGACCTCGTGCATGCGGTTCAGGGTGCGCAGGAAGGTGGACTTGCCGCAGCCGGAGGGGCCGATGAAGGCCGTCACGGAGCGGGGTTCCACGGTCATCGAGATGTCATCGATGGCCTTGTGGGTGCCGTAGAAGGCGGAGAGGCCGCTGACGTCGATTCGCTTGGCCATGAGGGGTCACTTCGCTTTCATTCGGTCGCGTCAGCGACCGGTCTTCGGGGCCTTCCAGCGGGCTATGCCGCGGGCCACCAGATTGAGGATCATGACGAAGGCGATCAGGACGAGCGCTGCGGCCCATGCCCGGTCGTAGGAGGCTTCACTGCCGACCTTGTACTGCTCCCAGATGTAGAGGGGGAGCGAGGACTGGGCGCCTTCGAAGGGGTTGCCGTTGATCAGCTGGGTACCGAAGACCAGCAGCATGATCGGCGCGGTCTCACCGGCGATGCGGGCGATGGCCAGCATGACGCCGGTCGCGATGCCGCCGATGGCGGTGGGGAGCACGACCTTGAGGATCACGCGCCACTTCGGCACGCCGAGGGCGAGGGCGGCCTCGCGCAGCTCGTTCGGGACGAGCTTGAGCATCTCCTCGGTGGAGCGGACCACGACGGGCATCATCAGGATCGACAGGGCCATCGAGCCGGCGAAGCCGGAGGGGCCGAAGCCGAGCGCCAGGTTCCAGGTCGTGAGGATGAACAGGCCCGCGACGATGGAGGGGATGCCGGTCATGACGTCGACGAAGAAGGTGACGGCCTTGGCGAGGCGGCCCCTGCCGTACTCGACCAGGTAGACGGCGGTCAGCAGGCCGATGGGCGCGGCGATCAGCGTGGCCAGGGCGACCTGCTCGATGGTGCCGAGCAGCGCGTGGTAGACGCCGCCGCCCTGCTCGAAGCTGGTGACGCCGTTCATCGAGTGGCTGAGGAAGCCGCCGTCGAGGGCCTTGATGCCGCGGCTGATCGTGGTCCAGATCAGCGAGAGCAGCGGGATGACCGCGAGGACGAAGGAGACCCACACGAGGGAGGTCGCGACGCGGTCCTTGGCCTGGCGGCGGTTCTCGACGACCGAGCTGGCGACGTACGTGATCGCGACGAACAGCAGCGCCGAGATCAGACCCCACTGGACCTTGCTGTGCAGGTCGGCGACGGCGCCGATGCCGCAGCCGAGGGCGATCGAGAGGGCCGCGATGCCGGCCGGTGCCCAGCGGGGCAGGCCGCCGCGGGTCAGGCCGGCGGGGGAGGAGGACTTGCGGGCCGGAGCGGGCCGGTGGTCCTGGAGTGCGTGGCTCATCAGGCGTTCGCCCCCGAGAAGTCCTTGCGACGGGCGATGATCAGGCGGGCTGCGCCGTTGACCAGCAGGGTGAGCAGGAAGAGGACCAGGCCGGAGGCGATCAGCGCGTCACGGCCGAACTCGTTGGCCTCGTCGAACTTCGCGGCGATGTTCTGCGCGAAGGTGCCGCCACCCGGGTTCAGGACGTGCAGCGAGATCAGGAAGCTCGGGGAGAGGACGGTGGCCACGGCCATGGTCTCGCCGAGCGCGCGGCCGAGGCCGAGCATCGAGGCGGAGATGACGCCGGAGCGGCCGAAGGGCAGCACCGACATCCGGACGACCTCCCAGCGGGTCGCGCCGAGGGCCAGGGCGGCCTCCTCGTTCATGCGCGGGACCTGGAGGAAGACCTCGCGGCTGACGCTGGTCACGATCGGCAGGATCATGATCGCGAGCAGGATGCCGACGGTGAAGAGCGAGCGGGCGACGCCGACCTGGGTCTTGTCGAAGACGTAGGTCCAGCCGAGGTACTCGTCGAGCCAGAGGTTCAGCCCGTTCAGCTGCGGCACCAGGAAGAGGGCGCCCCAGATGCCGTAGATGATCGACGGCACGGCGGCCAGCAGGTCGACCACGTAGGCGAGGGGCGCGGCCAGCTTGCGCGGCGCGTAGTGCGAGATGAACAGGGCGATGCCGACGGCGATCGGAACCGCGATGGCCATCGCGATGATCGAGCTGACGACGGTGCCGAAGAGCAGGACGGCGATGCCGAAGACGGGCGGGTTGGCCGACGCGTTCCAGTCGAAGGTGGTGAGGAAGTTGCCCTCGTTCTTCGACAGTGCGATCGAGGCGCGGTAGGTGAGGAAGACGGCGATCGACGCCATGATCACCAGGAGCAGGATGCCGGAGCCCTTGGAGAGCCCGGCGAAGATCTTGTCACCGGCGCGGCCGGTGGACCTCGTGCTCTTGGAGACCGGCGGAGCCGGTTCTATGTGGGTGGGTGTGGTGGAAGCCATGGTCTTTCCGGTCTGTGTGGGGGGCGGGCCCCCTGGCGGCGGTGCACCGGATTTCCCCCGGGTGGTGGGGGAGGGCCCCGGGCCCCGGGCCGATCAGCGCAGCGTCCGGGGATGGGGCATGGGCTGTACGAGGCGCAGCCGGTGTTCGCGGCGGCGTTCGACGAGGTGTGCGGTCACTTCGACTT
>NZ_JBNNPF010000067.1:22525-37573 GCF_050275515.1 Streptomyces sp. NPDC004126
GACGTGTCCAGCTCGGCGTCCTCGCTCACACCGGCACAGTCGTAGGGATCCTTCACGGATCGGCCCGGGCCGGGAGGGTGTTGCTAGGCCAGCGACTTGATGGCTTCGCGGACCTTGGTGTTGATCTCGGCCGGGATCGGCGCGTAGCCGTTCTCGGTGAGGACCTTCTGGCCCGCGTCCGAGGCGGTGTACTCGAGGAAGGACTTCACGGTGCCGAGGGTCTCGGCCTTGTTGCCCTTGTCGCAGACGACCTCGTAGGTGACCAGGACGATCGGGTACGCGCCCTCGGCCTTGGTGGTGTAGTCGAGCTTCAGGGCCAGGTCGGAGCCGGTGCCGGCGACCTTGGCGGCGGCGATGGCCTTGGAGGCGTTCTCCGGGGTGGCCTTGACCGGGGCGCCGGCGCCGGTGTTGATGTCGACGGTCTTGATGCTCTGCGAGGTGGCGTAGGAGAGCTCGAAGTAGCCGATCGCGCCGTCGACGGCCTTGACCTGGGAGGCGACACCGGCGGAGCCGGACGCGGCCTGGCCACCGGGGGCCGGCCACTTCTTCGCGGCCTCGTAGGTCCAGGCGTCGGGGGCGGTGGCCTTGAGGTACTTGCCGAGGTTCTCGGTGGTGCCGGAGTCCTCGGAGCGGTGGAAGGCCTGGATGGCGGTGGGGGGAAGCGAGACGCCGGGGTTCAGCTTCTTGATCGCCTCGTCGTCCCACTTCTTGATCTTGTCGTTGAAGATGTTCGCGAGGGTCGCCGCGTCCAGGTTCAGCTTGTCCACGCCGGAGACGTTGAAGCCGATGGCGATCGGGCCGCCGACCATCGGCAGGTTGATGCCCTGGCCGCCGGTGCAGATCTTCTTCGAGTCCTCGACCTGCTCGGGCTTCAGCGCCGAGTCCGAGCCGGCGAAACCGACGGTGCCCTGGTTGAAGGCGACGATGCCCTCACCGGAGGAGGAGGACTTGTAGTTCACCTCGACGCCGGAGCAGGCGGCCATGTAGTTCTTCACCCACAGGTCCACCGCGTTCTTCTGCGCGGAGGAGCCGGAGGCGAGGAGCTTGCCCTTGGCGCCCTCGCACTTGATGTCGCCGGGCGCCGGGGCCGAGGCCTTGGTGGTGCCGTCGGCGCCGGTCTTCGTGTTGTCGTCCGAGCCGCACGCCGTGAGGACCAGGGCGCCGGACACGACGAGGGCCCCGAGGGCGGAGGCACGAAGCCGGTTCTTGCGCTGAAGCTTCACTTTCGGGTGTTCCTTCCGAGGAGCCGCCGGCCGCTTTCTGGTTCGGGGCGGCGTGCGAAGAGGACTACGGGCTGCTGTGGTGCGGCGCCGTGTTTTCCCGATCGGCTCGCACCTTGCGCTACCGAAATTAGGCAGAACAGGTGAAGCGGTCGACCGCGCTTGGTGAACGGGGGGTGAACCATGGCGGACGGCCCGGTGCGGATGGGGTGGTTTGTGCCCGGGCTTAATCGGGCGTTATCCGCCCGTTATGGCGCTGTTACCCTCTCGCGGCCGTTGCCCTGGCCGGGCGGGGTGGCCGGATTTCGCCGGTGGCCCGGCCTGTGCCGGCCCGTCCAGCGTCTCAGACGCGGGCGGGCCCCGCCGGGGATGCCGCTGCGCGGGCTGCTCCCCGCCCCGCCCCGCGCAGCGGCAGCCCCGCCCGGTCGGTCGGTCGGTCAGGGGACGGCCGGGGTCGGGTGCCAGATGTGGTGGAACGAGAGGCGGGCCGCCTCCACCGCGTGGCGCTGGTCGGCGTGCAGCACCCCCAGCGCGTACGCCGTCGCCGGGGCGATCCGCGGGGTGCGGGCGGCCGTCGCCGAGGCGGTGGCGGCCTCCGAGGCGTCCCGGTGGAGGTCCAGGGCCTCTCCCGCCGCCGAGAGCCGGGCCACGTCCCCGCCCAGCACCTCCCGCGCGTACCGGTGCACCCGCAGCAGCCGGCGCACCTCGTGCCAGGAGGCGTCCTCGTGCGCCGCGTACGGGGTGCCCTGCGCGGCGGGGAGTGCGGAGACGGCCCCCGCGAGCCGGGTGGCGGTGACCTCCGCCAGCGGTTCCAGCACGTCCCCGATCCGGCCCCGCGCCGCCACCGGGTCCAGCGGCACCTCCGAGGCCAGCACCGCCACCGCGTCCGCCACCGCGTGGAAGCGGGACGACCCGAGGGCCTGGAGGGTGGCCGAGTGCGCCCGGGTGCGCGCCAGCGTGAGCTGCCGCTCCAGCAGGGCGCCCGCCCGCGCCGAGCCCACCGTGAGGGCGCCCGACGCGCCCGGCCCGCCCCGCGGGGCCGGCAGGTCGGGGGAGCCCGACAGCCGCTGCAGGGCCTCCATCAGCCGGGACAGCCGGGCGGCGTACGCGTGCTCGTCGGCCAGCGTGGACGACAGCCAGACCAGCTCCGTGCGCAGCGAGTCCGCCCAGCGCGACTCGGTGACGGCCCGGAACGTGCTCAGCGACCCGGCGATCCGGCGCGCCGCGCCCCGCAGCCCGTACGCCGCCTCGCTGCTCTCCGCCGAGTCGGCGGCGGAGCCGCCCGCCGCGCCCGCTTCGTGCAGGCGCAGCGCGCGCAGGAAAGCGGTGGCCTGGGAGCGCAGGTAGACGCCGAGCACGTCACCTGCGGTCAGGTCGTCATGGTTTGGCAGAGCCACGCCGGCGCCTCCGGGCGTCTATGAGCATCTCCTGTACGTGCCGCAGCGGTTGGCCTTCGGCGTCGGTGCTGTGCCGGGTCCATTCGCCGTCCGGGCCCAGGTGCCAGGAGGAGGTGGCGTCGGACATGCCGGTCTCCAGCATCCGGTCCAGTGCCGCGCGGTGGGCCGGGTCGGTGACCCTGACCAGTGCCTCGATGCGGCGGTCGAGGTTGCGGTGCATCATGTCGGCGCTGCCGATCCACACCTCGGGCTCGCCGCCGTTGCCGAAGGCGAAGACCCGGGAGTGTTCCAGGAAGCGGCCGAGGATCGAGCGGACCCGGATGTTCTCCGACAGGCCGGGGACGCCGGGGCGCACGGCGCAGATGCCGCGCACCCAGATGTCGATGGGCACGCCCACCCGGGAGGCCCGGTAGAGGGAGTCGATGAGGGCCTCGTCGACGATCGAGTTCATCTTCAGCCGGACCGACGCCGGGCGGCCGGACCGATGGTGGTCGGCCTCCTTGTCGATGCGCGAGATCAGCCCGTCGCGCAGGGACTTGGGGGCGGTCAGCAGCCGGCGGTAGGTCTCGCGGCGGGAGTACCCGGACAGCCGGTTGAAGAGGTCGGAGAGGTCCGCGCCGACCTGCGGGTCGGCGGTGAGCAGGCCGAGGTCCTCGTACAGGCGGGCGGTCTTGGGGTGGTAGTTGCCGGTGCCGACGTGGCTGTAGCGGCGCAGGGTGTCGCCCTCCTGGCGGACGACGAGGGAGAGCTTGCAGTGCGTCTTGAGGCCGACGAGGCCGTAGACGACGTGGCAGCCGGACTCCTCCAGCTTGCGCGCCCACTTGATGTTGGCCTGCTCGTCGAAACGGGCCTTGATCTCGACGAGTACGAGGACCTGCTTGCCGGATTCCGCGGCGTCGATGAGCGCGTCGACGATGGGGGAGTCGCCGGAGGTGCGGTACAGCGTCTGCTTGATCGCGAGGACGTCCGGGTCCGCGGCGGCCTGTTCCAGGAAGGCCTGTACGGAGGTGGAGAAGCTGTCGTACGGGTGGTGCAGCAGCACGTCGCGCTCGCGCAGCGCGGCGAAGATGTCGGGCGCGGACGCGGACTCCACCTCGGCGAGGTCCCGGTGGGTGCCGGCGACGAACTTCGGGTACTTCAGCTCGGGCCGGTCCAGGGAGGCGATCCCGAAGAGGGCGGTCAGGTCGAGCGGGCCGGGCAGCGGGTACACCTCGGCGGCGCTGACCTTCAGCTCCTGCACGAGGAGGTCGAGGACGCCCGGGTCGATGGACTCCTCGACCTCCAGGCGGACGGGCGGGCCGAAGCGGCGCCGCATGAGCTCCTTCTCCAGCGCCTGGAGGAGGTTCTCGGCGTCGTCCTCCTCCACTTCGAGGTCTTCGTTGCGGGTCACGCGGAACATGTGGTGCGCGAGCACCTCCATGCCGGGGAACAGCTCCTCCAGGTGCGCGGCGATGACGTCCTCCAGCGGGACGTAGCGCTGCGGGGAGGCCTCCAGGAACCGGGAGAGGATCGGCGGCACCTTGACGCGGGCGAAGTGGCGGTGGCCGCTGACGGGGTTGCGTACGACGACGGCCAGGTTGAGGGAGAGGCCGGAGATGTACGGGAACGGGTGCGCGGGGTCCACGGCCAGCGGGGTGAGCACCGGGAAGATCTGGTTGCGGAACAGGGTGAAGAGCCGGGCCTGCTCCTTCTCGGTGAGGTCGGGCCACCGGATGAGGTGGATGCCCTCCTCGGCGAGCTGGGGGGCGATGTCGTGCTGGAAGCACGCGGCGTGCCGGGCCATGAGCTCGCGCGAGCGGGTCCAGATCAGGTCCAGCACCTCACGGGGCTGGAGGCCTGAGGCCGAACGGGTGGCGACGCCGGTCGCGATGCGGCGCTTGAGGCCGGCGACGCGGACCATGAAGAACTCGTCGAGGTTGCTCGCGAAGATCGCCAGGAAGTTGGCGCGCTCCAGCAGCGGGGTCGCGGAGTCCTCGGCGAGTTCGAGCACCCGCTCGTTGAAGGCCAGCCAGCTGCGCTCCCGGTCGAGGAAGCGGTTCGCGGGGAGCTCGCCGGTGTCGTCCTTGTCCTCGTAGGCGTCCAGGTCGGCGTCGAGGTCGGGATCGAGGTCGACGTGGCCGGTCACGCGGGCGGCGTGGGGCCGGTGGGCGGCTATGGACCCGAGGCGGGGCTTGGCGCCGCTGCCGCCGTCGGCCTTCTTGCCGGTGCCGGTGCCGGTGCCGTCTCCGGTTGCGGGGGCGTGAGACGAGTGCTGTGCGGGGACCTCGGTGGGGCCTGCGCTGGGCTGGTGGCTCATGACTCCATTCTTCCGCGCACGCGGCAGGACAGGCGCGTTGGAAGTGTCTGCCGTGAGGCGGAGTCGGGGCTGCATGACGTGAGGCTCGCAAGCGCGTCTGAATGCCCGGTTAATGGCGTATGGCTTCTGGGGTCAGGGGCGGCGACCGGCGACCGGTGAGCCGCGGCCGGCGCACGGCGGCAGTCCGGCCGGGCCGGGGCCCGCCCTACCGGCCCAGGAGCGCGCCCAGCAGGTAGGGGCCCGCGAGCAGGGCCAGGGCCCAAACGGAGGCCGCGCCGAGCGGCAGGGCCAGTACGCCCCAGAGCCGGCGGGCGCCCGGCTTCTCGTGCGGGGCGGTGAAGGCGGCGCCCAGGAGCATCAGGGGGGTCGGCAGGAGCAGGAGCATCCGGCAGGTGCCCGCGATGTCCATCGCGGGGGACACCACCGTGAGGCCCGTCGCGATCACCAGCAGCGCGCCGCCCATGACCGCGCAGATCAGGGAGAAGCGCACGGGGGCGCTGCGTGAGGTGAGGGGGAGTACGACGAGCAGCCCGGTCGGGACGGCGAGCGGGGCGAAGGGAGTGGCGAGGCCGAGGAGGGCTGCCGCCATGGCCGCCAGGGCCCAGTTCGAGGCCTGCCGGGACACCTTCTCGGCGGGTGCGGGCATGGTCGTCCTCCTGGGCGTGAGCGCGGATGCTCCCCACTGGTTTGAACGTGTTCAGAATATCGGGAGGAGGGGTCGGTGCCCAGGTCCTTATTTCGGGCATACGCGGTTCTGTCGGGCTTCTCAGCCGGGACTCAGGAAGCTCTCATGAAGCGCGGACACAGTCATAGGCATGACCGAGAGCTTCCGCCGCGAAGGCGAGTACCCCCAGGAGAACGGCCCGGCCCGGAACGCGCCCTTCGGGGACGACTGGCAGCGGGGGCGCGAACGGCTGGCGCGGGATGCCGGGGCCGCCGGCTATCCGCCGCCGCCCGCGTACCCGCCGGCGGCCGCCCCGGCTCCCGGGTGGCACGAGGCGCACCAGCCGCCCGTCATCCAGGGCGAGACCGTCCCGGCGGGCAGCGGCAGCGGCGGCGGCAGCGGGTGGGACGCCTGGGGCTCCGCGGCCGCCGCCGGCCCGGCCGGCCCCGCGCACGCGGCCCGCGCCAAGCGGCCCGTCGCGCTGCTCGCCGCCGTCGCCCTCGCGGCGGCCGTGGTCGGCGGCGGAACGGCCGTCGCCGTGCAGCAGTTCCTCGGGCAGGCGGGCGCCGTCGTCGGCGGCGTGAACGGCACCAACGTCTCGCAGTCCAGCAACGGCACCGTCTCCGGGGTCTCCGAGCAGGTCAGCCCGTCCGTCGTCCGCATCGACACCCGCACCGGCTCCGGCCAGGGCACCGGCTCCGGCATCGTGCTCACCGCCGACGGCGAGATCGCCACCAACAACCACGTCGTCAACGGCGCCACCGAGATCCAGGTGACGATGAGCGACGGGAAGAAGTACAACGCCAAGATCGTCGGGACCGACCCCGGCAAGGACCTCGCCCTCATCAAGCTCCAGGGCGCCAGCGGCCTGAGGCCCGCCAAGCTCGGCGACTCCGACCGGCTCAAGGTCGGCGACCAGGTCGTCGCCATCGGCTCCCCCGACCGCCTCACCGGCACCGTCACCAGCGGAATCGTCTCGGCGCTGAACCGCGAGGTGAACGTGCCGAAGACCGAGAACCGCCAGCAGCAGAGCCCGCAGCGGCAGCGCGGCGGCGGCTGGCCGTTCTCGTACGACGGTCAGCAGTTCAACGGCGACACCGGCTCCGAGACCACCTCCTACAAGGCCATCCAGACCGACGCCTCCCTCAACCCCGGCAACTCCGGCGGCGCCCTCGTGAACATGAACGGCGAGATCGTGGGCATGCCCTCCGCGATCTACTCGCCCTCCAGCGACGGCGCCGGCGCCGGCAGCGTCGGCCTCGGCTTCGCCATCCCGGTCAACACGATCAAGGCCGACCTCGACTCCCTCCGCAAGGGCGGCAGCGGCGGCAACGGGAACGGCAACGCCGACGGGAACGGCAGCCGCGGGGCCGACAGCGGCGGCAACGGCTTCGGCATCTCCTTCTGACACCCTGGGACGTGCCCCGCGCACCGACCACCACCCCTGGGGGACCCCGACCATGAATCCCGCCGAAGGCGACCCGCAGCGCATCCTCGTCGTCGACGACGAACCGGCCGTGCGCGAGGCCCTGCGCCGCAGCCTCGCCTTCGAGGGGTACGAGGTCCGGACCGCCGTCGACGGGCTCGACGCCCTCGACCAGGCGGCCGCGTACGTCCCCGACCTGATCGTCCTCGACATCCAGATGCCCCGGATGGACGGCCTGACGGCCGCCCGCCGGCTGCGCGCCTCCGGCAGCGTCACCCCGGTGCTGATGCTGACCGCCCGCGACACCGTCGGCGACCGCGTCACCGGCCTCGACGCGGGCGCCGACGACTACCTCGTCAAGCCGTTCGAACTGGACGAGCTCTTCGCCCGCGTCCGCGCCCTGCTGCGCCGCAGCTCCTACGCCGCCCCCGCCGCCGGCCCGGAACCGGCCGGGGACGCCCTCGCCTTCGGCGACCTGCGCATGGACCTCGCCACCCGCGAGGTCACCCGGGGCGGGCGGCCGGTGGAGCTGACCCGTACCGAGTTCACGCTGCTGGAGATGTTCCTGGCGCACCCGCGCCAGGTGCTGACCCGCGAGCAGATCCTCAAGACGGTGTGGGGCTTCGACTTCGAGCCCAGCTCCAACTCCCTGGACGTGTACGTGATGTACCTGCGCCGCAAGACCGAGGCGGCCGGCGAACCGCGCCTCGTGCACACCGTGCGCGGCGTCGGGTACGTCCTGCGGGCCGGCGAGGGCGGGCCCGAATGACGGGTCCGGCCGACCGGTTCCGCGCGCTGCCGCTGCGCTCCCGGCTGGCACTGCTGGTCACCGTCGCCGTCGCGGTCGCCGTCGCGGCGGTGGCCGGGGCGTCCTGGGTGATGGTGCGGGCGCAGCTGAACGACCAGCTCAACCAGTCCCTGATGGCCACCGACCCCAGCGAGCAGGTGCTGCGCACCCTCCGCGAGGGCTGCACGCTGGGCCCGCCGCCGAACCAGACGGACATCGCCGGGGACCTGAACGCGACCGTCCAGATCGTCACCGCCGAGGGCGGCCGCTGCTGGGTGAGCGGACGGACCGACCTGCCCGCCACCCAGACCGACAAGGACGTCGCGGCCGGCCGCAGCAGCGCCAGGCTGCACGACGCCACCACCGCCGACGGCGACCGGATGCGCGTCTACACGATCGGCCGGCGCCTCACCACCGGCGGACCCACCTTCGGGATCTCCATCGCCAAGCCCCTCGCCGACATCGACAAGCCCCTGTCCACCCTGGCCTGGGTGCTGCTCCTGGTCTCCGGCATAGGGGTCGTCGGCGCGGGCGCGGCCGGCCTGTGGGTGGCCCGGACGGGGCTGCGGCCCGTGGACGAGCTCACCGGCGTCGTCGAGCACGTCGCCCGCACCGAGGACCTGACGGTGCGGATCCCGGACGAGGGCGACGACGAGATCGCCCGCCTCTCGCGGTCCTTCAACGCGATGACCGCCGCGCTCGCCTCCTCCCAGGAACGCCAGGCCCAGCTGATCGCGGACGCCGGGCACGAGCTGCGCACGCCGCTCACCTCGCTGCGCACCAACATCGAGCTCCTCGCGCGCAGCGAGGAGACCGGCCGGGCCATCCCGCCCGAGGACCGCCGGGAGCTGCTCGCCTCGGTCAAGGCGCAGATGACGGAACTCGCCGCACTGATCGGGGACCTCCAGGAGCTGTCCCGCCCGGACACGGCCCCGCACGCCCCGCTCGGGGTGGTGGCCCTGCACGACATCGCCGCCTCGGCGCTGTCCCGGGCCCGGCTGCGCGGCCCCGAGCTGCGGTTCGGCTCGGCCCTGGAGCCCTGGTACGTACGGGGCGAGGCCGCCGCGCTGGAGCGGGCGGTGGTCAACCTGCTGGACAACGCCGTGAAGTTCAGCCCGCCGGGCGCCGCCGTCGAGGTCTCGCTGCGCGCGGGCGAGCTGACCGTACGCGACCACGGGCCGGGCATCCCGCCCGAGGACCTCCCGTACGTCTTCGAGCGGTTCTGGCGCTCCGAGTCGGCCCGTGCCCTGCCCGGCAGCGGGCTGGGCCTGTCCATCGTGGCCCGTACGGCGGCCCGCTCGGGCGGCGGCGCCGAGCTGCGCGCCGCCGCGGACGGGGCGGGCGGCACGGAGGCGGTGCTGCGCATCCCGGGCGCGCCGGCGCCGCCGCCGTCGGAGCAGCCGTCAGTTGTGCCGGAGCAGTGAGGCGACCAGGCCGGAGCGGGTGTTGGGGAAGTCCATCGGGACGATGCCGAGGCCGGTCCGGCCGGCGAGTTCGGAGCCGTCGACGAAGCCGTGGACCTGCGGGTTCAGCCGGTCGGAGTTCCAGCGCGGCGGCATGTACGCGGCGGTGCTGACGTAGTTGACGAAGAGCCTGCCGGGTTCCCGGACCGCCTTGCGGAAGTGGTCCTCGATGCGGACGCGCTTGGCGAAGGGCTCGGTGTTGTAGTCGTCCTGGATGTCGAAGACGCCGCCGTCGCCGTAGCGCAGGCCGGGCAGGCCGGCGTTGTCGGCGAGGAGGACGACCCTGCCGCGGGCCTGCCCGAGGGCGGGCAGGGTGTCGGCGATCCGGAAGAGGGGACGCCAGCCGCGCCGGTCGAGGTAGTCGTCGAAGACGGCGCGGAAGGCGGCGTCGGACTCGGAGGAGTACTCCTGCTTGACGCGCATCAGGACCGTCTCGGAGGGGTGCGCGGCGAGGAAGTCCCGGCAGGCGGCGAGGACGTCGCCGAACATCAGGTCCTGGAAGAACGAGCCGTGGTGGATGGCGAACGAGCCGCCCGTGACCCGGCAGCGGACGTCGAGGAAGCGGATGCCGGAGTCGAGCTGCTGGGCGATCGAGGTGTTCTGGCAGGCGACGTAGAGGCCGCCCTTGGTGGCGCCGGAGTCGTGGGTGCCGGGGATGGTCATCCGCTGGAGGGCGGTGGAGTCGGCGAGGCCGGCCATCCAGTCCTGGGTGCCGAGGGTCCGCGCGGGGGCGGGGGCGGGGGTGGAAGCGGCGTGGGCCGGTGCCGCCGCCCCGAGGGCGAGGAGCGCGCCCGTGCCCACGGCCGCGGCGCCGGCGAGGAAGGCCCGCCGGCCCGGTCGCGCCGTGTGCGCGCCCGCGGCGGTGCGTACGCCTGTGCCCGTGCGTACGCCTGTGCCCGTGCGTGCGTCCGTGCCCGTGCGTACGCCCGTGCCTCTGCCCGCGTTCGCGCCCGTACGCGTACCCGTGCCTCTGCCCGCGTCCATGCCCCGCCCCTTCGCCGACCGGTGGTGGGACCGGATTATGGCGTGCGGGACCGGCGTTTACTACCCGTCGGTAGGCGCGGGCTCTTCCAGCAACTCGACCATCCTGCGCAGCCCTCGGGTGAGCTCGGCCCCCGTCGGCGCCTGCCCGGGGTCGGTCAGGACCTGCACCATCACCCCGCTCAGCAGCGCGAGGTGCACCGACCCGAGGGCCCGTACGTCCTCGTCGGTCACCGCCTCCTCGGACACCCCGGCCAGGTGCGCGGCCACCATCCGCCGGGAGCGGCGCTGCCCCTCGGCCAGGATCGCCAGCAGCTCGGGTGAGGACTGGGCGTGGACGAAGGCCTCGATGTTGGCGATCCACAGCCAGCGCATGTCGAGGAAGTCGCGGATCTTGCGGTCCCAGGTGTCGCCGTACCGCTCCGCCGCGGTGTCGCCCTCGCCGGCGAGCCGGCCGGAGCCGGCGGCCCAGTCGTCCATGGCGGCGAACAGCGCCTGGTTGAGCAGCGCCTCGCGGGACCCGAAGTGGTAGCCGATCGCGGCCATGCTCACCTGTGCCGCCGTGGCGATGTCGCGCACGGTCGTGCGCGAGTAGCCCTTCTCCTCAAGGCAGCGGCGCGCGCCGGCCAGCAGGTCCTCGCGATTTCCCATGCTCCGGATGGTATCCGCGCCCGCGCCCCTCCGACCCGGACTTGGGCAAGCGCACAAGACATGTGTATTGCGCGCTTGCCCAACTGCTGGCAGAGTGATGCCCGCGACCACCGCAGGCAACGGAAACGGGGAGACACGAACCATGCGCGACACACTGGGCATCGACGGCCGCACCCTCTCGTACCTGGACTTCGGCGGCACCGGCCGGCCGCTCCTCGCCCTCCACGGAGGCATGTCCGAAGCCGCTGCCTTCACCGGCCTCGCCGCCGCCCTCGGCGACGAGTGGCGGGTCATCGCCCCCGACCAGCGCGGCCACGGCGACTCCGACCGCGCCCCGCACTACCGCCGCGAGGGGTACGTCGCCGACGCCGTCGCCCTCCTCGACCACCTCGGGCTCACCGAGCCCGTCGCCGTCCTCGGGTACTCCCTCGGCGGCCTCAACGCCTACCACCTGGCCGCAGCCCACCCCGACCGCGTCGGCGCCCTGATCGGCGTCGACGCCACCGTCGCCATCGACATCCCCGCCGGCCCGCAGTGGTTCGACTTCCTCGGGACCCTGCCCTACTCCGCGCCCACCCGCGAGGAACTCCTCGGCGCCGTCGACCCGGCCGCCCTGCCCTTCGTCGCCGACGGGGTGCGCCCGCTCAAGGACGGCACCGGCTGGCGGCTCGCCTTCCACGGCCAGGACATGCTCGACTCCATCCACGCCTGCGACGGCGACCACTGGGACACCTGGACCGCGAGCCCCTGCCCCGCCCTGCTCATCCACGGCCGCCAGAGCCAGGCGCTCACCCAGGACGCCGCCGACGCCATGGTCAGCCGGCGCCCGGGCACCTCGTACACCGCCCTGGACGGCGACCACTTCGTCCCCTTCACCGACCCGGAGGGCTTCCACTCCGCCGTCGGGAAGTTCCTCGCGACCCTCTAGCGCGAACGCCGAGGGGGCGGCGGGCCGACTCCGGCCCACCGCCCCCTCGGGACGTACTGTCCACCGCCGCGCTACTTGACGACCTTGATGCGGTCGGCCGCCGGCGGGGCGATCGGGGTCGCCGCCGTCGACTTCGCCAGGTAGGCGTTGAAGGCGTCCAGGTCCGACGCACCCACCAGCTTGTTCTTGTGCTCCTTCAGGACGGTGAAGCCGTCACCGCCGCCCGCGAGGAACTCGTTCATCGCGACCCGGTAGGTCTTGGCGGGGTCGATCGCCGCGCCGTTCAGCTTCACCGAGTCCACGACGATCCGGTCCGCGCCCGTCTTCGTCATGTCCAGGGTGTACGTGAAGCCCTTCGAGACCTGCAGGATCTTCGGGTTCGGGCCGTTGACCGTACCGCTCACCTGCTGCTGGAGCGCGGTGATCAGCTGCGCGCCGGTCAGGTCCACGACGTTCATCAGGTTGTTGAACGGCTGCACCGTGTACGACTCGCCGTACGTCACGACACCGTCGCCCTCGTCACCCGCGGCCTTGTAGGCCAGGTCGGCACGGATGCCGCCCGGGTTCATGATGGCCAGCTGCGCGCCGCCCTTGTCCGCCGGGGCCGTGGCCTCCAGCTGCGCGTCCGCGATCAGGTCGCCGAGCGGCTTCTCCGGCGACTCCGAACCGCGGCCCGGGATGTCGGCCGAGATGTAGCCCATCGGACGGTTCGCCACCGGCGCGGCGAGCGCCTTCCAGCGGGTGATCAGCTCGGACATGTCCGCGGCCTTCGGCTGCTCGCGGCCGACGAGCTTGTTCACCGGCTTCGGCGACAGGGCCGGCGTCCGGACGATGTCCTTCGTCGCCCGGTCGTAGGTGAGGGTGGTGTCCGTGAACAGCCGGCCGTAGGAGGCCGCCGAGGTCACCGTGCGGGGGTTGCCCGCCGGGTCCGGGATGTTGCAGCTGTACGCCTGGTGCGTGTGACCCGTCACCAGGGCGTCGACCTTCGGGTCCACGTTCTTGGCGATGTCGACGATCGCACCCGAGATGCCCGCGCCGGCGCCCGGCACGTCGCAGTCGTAGTTGTACGCGCCGTTCGCGGGCAGACCGCCCTCGTGGATCAGCGCCACGATCGACTTCACGCCCTGCTTGTTCAGCTCGGCCGCGTACTTGTTGATCGTCTCGACCTCGTCGCCGAACTTCAGGCCCTTGACGCCCTCGGCGCTGACGACGTCCGGAGTGCCCTCCAGGGTGACGCCGATGAAGCCGATCTTCACCTCCCCCTTCTTCCAGATGAAGGTGGGCGACATCAGCGGACGCTTGGTCTTCTCGTCCGTCACGTTCGCGGCGAGGTACTGGAACTGCGCACCCGTGAAGGTCTTGCCGTACTCGAAGCAGCCTTCGGTCGGGTGACAACCGCCGTACGCCATCCGGCGCAGCTCGGTCTTGCCCTCGTCGAACTCGTGGTTGCCCACGCTCGACACGTCGAGGTTCAGCTTGTTGAGCGCCTCGACGGTGGGCTCGTCGTGGAAGAGACCGGACAGCATCGGGCTGCCGCCGATCATGTCGCCGGCCGCGGCCGTGACGGAGTACTCGTGGCCCTTGCGAGCCTCGCGCAGGCTGGTGGCGAGGTACTCGACGCCACCTGCGGGTATTGCCTTGGTGGTGCCGTCTGCCTGACGTTCGCTCACGGTGCCGGACGAGCCCTGCGGGGGCTCCAGCGTGCCGTGGAAGTCGTTGAACGAGAGCATCTGTACGTCGACGGTGCGCGCCTTGGGAGGCGTACCGCCACCACTCGCGGCACCGGCCGGCAGCGCGGCGGCGACCATTGCGCCGGCACCCGCCGTGAGGGCGAGAGCGCCGATGGTCAACCGGCGGGCCGTACGGGGCCGTTGTGGCTTCGCTGACATTTATTCCCCTTTGTGGACAGCGAGACAACATTTGGGAGGTGCCCGCAGCCTAAGGTCAACGCGCGTAGCACGACAGGGGGTAGCGGGTTGCGAGCTGGTTACGCGCAGCCGTCGGGCGGCGCGCCGTAGGCTCGGAGCATGACTGACGCAGCAGCGGCCCTGGAGCCGGGACGGCAGATTGACATCCTCGACGAGCTGACGGAGGAGCAGGCCGACTCCGTACTCGACCTGATCGCGGAGGCGGCCCGCACCGACGGCACCACCGCCGTCTCCGAACAGGGCCGCCTCCAGCTGCGCGGCGGACCGCGCGAGGGGATCCGGCACTTCCTCCTCACCGACGGCGGGCGGCTGTGCGGGTACGGGCAGCTGGAGGACACCGACCCGGTGGAGGCCCCGGCCGCCGAACTCGTCATCCACCCCGCCCTGCGCGGTCGCGGCTACGGCCGGGCCCTGGGCACCGCCCTGCTGAACGCCTCCGGCAAGCGGATCCGGGTCTGGGCGCACGGCGGCAAGTCCGCCGCCCGGCACCTCGCCCAGGTGCTCGGGCTCACCCTCTTCCGCGAACTCCGGCAGCTGCGCCGCCCCCTGGGCCCGGACGCCGCCCCGCTGCCCGAGCCGGTCCTCCCGGCCGGCGTGACCGTCCGCACCTTCGTGCCCGGGCAGGACGACACCGCCTGGCTCGCCGCCAACGCCGCCGCCTTCGCCCACCACCCGGAGCAGGGCGCGCTCACGCAGCGGGACCTGAACGACCGGATCGCGCAGCCGTGGTTCGA
This sequence comes from Streptomyces sp. NPDC004126, assembly GCF_050275515.1. Taxonomy (NCBI): domain Bacteria; kingdom Bacillati; phylum Actinomycetota; class Actinomycetes; order Kitasatosporales; family Streptomycetaceae; genus Streptomyces; species Streptomyces sp. NPDC004126. The sequence goes on from NZ_JBNNPF010000067.1 coordinate 37,001, forward strand.
CGCCAAGGGCTTCTTCCTCGCGGAACGGGACGGCGAACTGGTCGGCTTCCACTGGACGAAGGTCCACGCCGAGGAGCAGCTGGGCGAGGTCTACGTGGTCGGCGTCCGCCCGGGCGCCCAGGGCGGCGGCCTGGGCAAGGCCCTCACCGCCGTCGGCCTCCACCACCTGGCGGAGTCCGGCCTCCCGACGGCGATGCTGTACGTCGACGCCGACAACCCGGCGGCCCTGGCGGTGTACGAGGGCCTGGGCTTCGCGACGCACGAGATCGACCTGATGTACCGGACGGAGAGCTGAGGCACGCGGCGGGGCGGGGCGGGGTGGGGTGGCCGGGCCGGGGCGCTCCGGGCCGGTCCGGGCCGCTCCGGTCCGGGCCCGCTATCTCCCCCTCGACCCCCTGGGGTGGGGCGGGGGTTGCCCACCCGCCTCCCCGGGTGCGGGCCGGGGGGCGGTATCCCCATGGACCGGATCAGAGAAGCCTGGGGGTTTCCCGTCAGTCCCATCGTCCTTCCGGTTCGGGCCGTCCTGTCAAGGGCGCTCCCTTCGGTCGCGTCGCTTCGCGATCGCCTTCGGCG
>NZ_JBNNPF010000068.1:0-36760 GCF_050275515.1 Streptomyces sp. NPDC004126
ACCAGAAGCGGTCCTGTCCGGGGGTACCGAAGAGGTACAGGATCAGGTCCTGGTCCAGGGTGATGCGGCCGAAGTCCATGGCGACCGTGGTGGTCGTCTTGTCACCGGTGTGGGTGAGGTCGTCGATACCCGCGGAGGCGCTGGTCATGACGGCTTCGGTGCGCAGGGGGTTGATCTCGGAGACCGCGCCGACGAACGTGGTCTTGCCCACGCCGAAGCCGCCCGCCACCACGATCTTCGCGGAGGTGGTGGAGCGCGGAGCCGCTCCGCCGTTAGAGCTTGCGAAGTCCACTGAGCACCCTTTCGAGCAGTGTCACATCTGGCTGGCCGCCGGCAGACTCGTCGCCGCCGGGCTGGTGAATGGCGACAAGGCCCGCCTCCGCCAGGTCGGCGACGAGGATTCGGGCGACACCAAGAGGAATGGAGAGAAGTGCCGAGATCTCCGCGACGGATTTGATCTCCTGGCACAGGCGGCAGATGCGCTGGTGCTCGGGCAACTGCCCTTGCAGGCGCGCGGGGTCCGCCGTGGTACTGACCAGCGCCTCGATGGCGAGCTGGTAGCGCGGCCGGGTACGGCCGCCGGTCATCGCGTACGGGCGCACCAGCGGGTTGTGCGCCTTCGGGGCCTGCGGCTGCGCGGCCCTGGGGGGCTGCTGCGGAAGCCGGTGGGGCGCCTGGGGCTGCTGGGGCTGGCCGTACGGCTGCTGGGCGTAGGGGTTGTGCTCCGGCACGGGCCGGCTGGGAGAGGAGGGGAAGTTGAAGCGGTTCTGGTCGTGCCCACCCTGCGGCTGCTGGCCGCCATAAGGATGTCCTCCGGGTGTTGTCACGTTTCCTCCTCCGACTCCAAGAACGCAGTACTCCCTGTGGAACCGCGCCACCGCACCCTACGGTGCGATGACGCGAAACGCACTGCCCGTTTGCTAGTTGAGAAGGCTCCCCTGCAGCTCCGCACGGAGGTCCGGGGTGAGGACCGTGCCCGCACGATCCACGAGGAGGGCCATCTCGTAGCCCACGAGGCCGATGTCGCACTCGGGGTGCGCGAGCACCGCGAGCGAGGATCCGTCGGAGACGGACATCAGGAAGAGGAACCCGCGGTCCATCTCCACGACTGTCTGGTTGACGGCGCCGCCCTCGAAGATCCGGGAGGCACCGGCGGTCAGCGAGGTCAGGCCGGAGGCCACGGCCGCCAGCTGATCGGCGCGGTCGCGCGGGAATCCGTCGGACATCGCCAGCAGAAGGCCGTCGGCGGAGACCACCACCGTGTGGGACACCCCGGGGGTGTTGTCCACGAAGTTGGTGATCAACCAGTTAAGGTTCTGCGCCGCCTGGCTCATCGCGCTCACACTAACGCTCCTGGTCATAGCTGTTACTTGACTGCTCGGAACCCGCGCTGCGTCCCTGCTGGACACCGCGTCGCAGGTTGCTCAACCTGCCACGGACGTCCTCCGGGGCGCGGGAGACCTGGGGGCCTCCCTGCGGGGTCGTCTCCGCAGCGCCCTCGACCAGGTTGGCCTTGGGCACGCGCCGAGGGAGACCGGACGAGGTGACCCCGCCCGCCTTCGGCTCACGGAGCTTGCCGGCCTGCTGCCAGCGCTCGTCGTTCGTCGAGCGCCAGCCCGCGCCGGCTGCTGCCTCCTCCGGCTCCTGCTTCGGTTCGGCGGCCTGCTGCTGACGCTGCGGCCGCTGCTCGAAGAGGGATCCGGCGGACTCCGCTTCCTGCTGTGCCGGCTGCCACTGCTGCTGGCTGCCGCGTCGCGGCAGGCCCGCCCCGGTCAACTCGTGACCGGCGTCGGCAGCGGCGCCCGGACGGTCGAAGCCTACGCGGTCCGGGGCCGGTTCGGGAGCGGAGGGCGATTCCGAATCGGTCCCGTAATCCTGCTGGTAGGAGCCCGGGTAGGTGTTCTGGCCGGGCCACTCGGCCTGCTGGGACTGGTCCTCGTAGCCGCCGTCGTACGCCTGGGCGGACTGCTGCCCGTCCTGGTAGCCGGCCTCCGGATACGCGTAGCCCTGCTCCGGGTACGTCTCGTAGGCCCCCGGCTGCTGCTGGGAGTCGTACGGAGCCTCGTAGCCCTGCGCGGACTGCTGCTCGTAGCCCTGGTAGTCCTGGTACCCGTGCTCCGGCTGCGGTTCCGGATAGTCCTGAGCCTCGGGACCGGGGTACTGCTCCTGGTCCTGCGCCTGCGGGAAGTTGAGCTGCGCCTCCAGCGCGGCCCGGCGCTCCTCGCGGCCCAGGGACCGCACGACCGGGTCCGCGGGCTTCGCGTCGCCGCCCTGGGCGCCCGGGGCGTCGTAGGCGGAGTCGTCGAAGCCGAGCTCGGCGGCCGTCCGCAGCGGGGCGGCCTGCTGGGCCTGCTGCTGCGGAATGATCGAGGAGACGGTGAAGTCGTCGTCCGGGATGCCCTCGCCACCGCCACCGTGGGTGATGGCGTCGGGGAGCATGACCAGCGAGGTGGTGCCGGCCGCCTCGCCCGAGGGGCGCAGCTGGACGCGGATGCTGTGGCGGTCCGCCAGCCGGCCGACCACGAAGAGACCCATGCGCTGCGAGATCGCGGCGTCCACGGTCGGCGGGTTGGCCAGCTTGTGGTTGATGTCCGCGAAGTCCTCGGCGGTGAGGCCGATGCCCTTGTCGTGGATCTCGACCATCACGCGGCCGTCGGGCAGACGCGTGGCGGTGACGCGGACCTTGGTCTGCGGGGAGGAGAACGTGGTGGCGTTCTCCAGGAGCTCGGCGAGCAGGTGCACGAGGTCGGTCACGGCCTGGCCGTGGATCTCGGCCTCGGAGACGCCCGAGAGCTCGATGCGCTCGTACTGCTCCACCTCGGAGGAGGCGGCGCGCAGCACGTCGACGAGGGGCACCGGCTGGTCCCAGCGGCGGCCCGGGTTCTCACCCGCGAGGATGAGGAGGTTCTCGCCGTTGCGGCGCATACGGGTGGCCAGGTGGTCCAGGCGGAAGAGGTTCTCCAGCTGGTCCGGGTCGGCCTCGTTGTTCTCCAGGTCGGTGATGAGGGTCAGCTGGCCCTCGATCAGCGACTGGTTGCGCATGGAGAGGTTCGTGAAGATCGCGTTGACGTTGCCCCGCAGGAGCGCCTGCTCGGCGGCGAGCCGGACCGCTTCCCGGTGGACCTGGTCGAAGGCGCGGGCGACCTCGCCGATCTCGTCGCGGGAGGTGATCGGGATCGGCTCCACGCGGGTGTCGACCTTGCCCGGGTCGGTGCGCGAGAGCTGGTCGACGAGCATGGGCAGGCGCTGCTCGGCGATGTCGAAGGCGGAGCCGCGCAGACGGCGCATCGAGCGGCTCATCTGGCGGGCCATCATGGCGGCCAGGATGAAGGCGGCCAGCAGGGCCACGACCACGATGGCGCCGGTCAGGATGGCGTCGCCGCGCGACTTGTCGGACACCGCGACGGCGTCCTTGACGGCCTTGTCGAGGAGGTCCTTCTCGATCTCGGCGTAGCCGTCGAACTTGGCGGTGGCGGCGGCCTGCCAGGCGGGGGCGGTGGTGCCGTTCAGGGCGAGCTTGGCGGGCTTGTCGCCGCCGGCTATCGCCTCGGTCATGCCGGTGAGGGCGGAGCCGTTCACCACGGGCGGAGCCTTGAAGACGGTGCCGGACTGCTCGGCGGCCTGCTTGGCCTGGGCGAGCTTGGCGGCACCCTCCTGGGACTTCTTGCCCATGACCTCCTTGAGCCGGTTGGTGTCCTCGTCGGTGCCGGCGGCGACGTACTCGCCGATGGCGATCTCTTCGAGGTAGGCGTAGGAGGAGAAGGCGACCAGCTGGGCCTTGCGGACTTCCTCGTTCTCGTTCGGGCGCACCAGCAGGTGCGTGCCGACGGAGCGCTGGAGCGAGTTCGCGGCCTTGGCCAGCTCGACCGCGTAGACCATGCGGCCGTAGCTGGTGACGTTTCCGGTGCCCAGCCCCAGTTCGTTGGAGAACTGCATGAGGTAGTGCTGGACCAGCACGTAGCCCTCTTCGGTCGGGATGGGGCCGGCCGAGGACGGGAGGTTCTTCTTCTGGGTCTCCGGGACGGCGTAGGCCGTCTTGCGGACCTGCTCCAGCTTCGGCTCCTCCTGGCGGAAGAGTTCGAGGCGGCGCTCCAGGCCCTGCTTGGAAGGGAGGTCCTTCACGGCCTGGGCGAACTTGGCCTTGGCCGCGTCCGTGGCCGCGTAGGCCTTGGACACCGCGGCGTTGTTGCGGTCGCCCTTGAGGAGGGGCTCGGCGGTGAGGTCGCGCTCGTTGAGGAGGGCCTGGCCGTATTCGGCCGCGGCCTGGACGATCCGCGCGGTCTTCTCGGCGTCCTTGGCCTCGTTCCAGCTGTCGACCGAGCCCTTCACCTGGAAGCCGCCCATGACCAGTCCGACGAGGACGGGGACCATGAGGATGGCGTTCAGCTTGGTGGCCACCCGCCAGTTGCGGGGGGCGAGCTTGCTGGTGCTTCCGCTGCTCGTGGATGGTTCCACGGGCACGTCGACGGGCGACATGGCCGCGCGCGGCGGCGGGGTGAAGTTGCCTCGCGCGGGTTCATCCGCGGGGCTCGACTTGCTTCGCCTCACTCGACCAACAACCTCTCGGCGGTGCTACTAGCTGGTTCGTTGAATTCCAGCACGGTTAAGCGCCGTGTTCCAAACAGTTGAATCCGGCCATTCCCAGAACCTTACGCCCCGCATAAAACGGACATAAAGAGCGAGCTGCGGCAAAAATGGGGCCGGTCGTGCGCACAGCGGCACCGACCGAACGCACGCCGTGTCCACCCGACGGCAATTCACTGTCGAAACGTTATGAACACGAGGGGCGGGCCGTGTTCGAGAACACAGCCCGCCCCCGGCGCATTGCCTTGTAATGCGTGTTACTTGAGCCGGGCCATGAGGGCGTGCTCGACGAGCGTGATGAGGGCGCTCTTGGCGTCCGCGCGGTGGCGGGCGTCGGTGGTGATGATGGGGGCGTCGGGGCCGATCTGGAGGGCCTCGCGCACTTCTTCGGGGGTGTAGGGCTGGTGTCCGTCGAAGCCGTTGAGGGCGATGACGAAGGGGAGGCCCGAGTTCTCGAAGTAGTCGACGGCGGGGAAGCAGTCGGCGAGGCGGCGGGTGTCGACGAGGACGACGGCGCCGATGGCGCCGCGTACGAGGTCGTCCCACATGAACCAGAAGCGGTCCTGTCCGGGGGTACCGAAGAGGTACAGGATCAGGTCCTGGTCCAGGGTGATGCGGCCGAAGTCCATGGCGACCGTGGTGGTCTTCTTGTCACCCGTGTGCGTGAGGTCGTCGATGCCCGCGCTCGCGGACGTCATCACGGCCTCGGTTCTCAGCGGGTTGATCTCGGAGACGGCGCCGACGAACGTGGTCTTGCCCACGCCGAAGCCGCCCGCCACCACGATCTTCGCGGAGGTGGTGGAGCGAGGAGCCGCCCCACCGTCAGAGCTTGCGAAGTCCACTGAGAACCCTCTCGAGCAGCGTTACATCCGGCGTTCCGCCGGCCTCTCCATTGCCCGGCTGGTGGATGGCCACCATGCCGGCTTCCGCCAGGTCGGCGACGAGGATGCGGGCGACGCCGAGAGGCATCGAAAGCAGCGCGGAGACCTCCGCGACCGACTTCACCTCGCGGCACAGGGTGCAGATGCGCTGGTGCTCCGGCAGCAGGCCGGACAGGTGCATCGGGTCGGCCGTCGTGCTGACCAGCGCCTCGATGGCGAGCTGGTAGCGCGGACGGGTCCGGCCGCCGGTCATCGCGTACGGGCGGACGAGCGGCTGATCGCCTTCCGAGTACGAATCTCCGTACGCGTCGGGGTAGGCGGGGGGCGGGGTCATTGATCCTCCGGGCTGGACAGCAGTGGTCAGCGTGCCGTCTGACAGGGCGGCCGGTGGGGGGACATGACGGCCTGTCGGGGGTACTGGATTCCGGGTGTGCGGACCCGGTTCCCCGGCCGGAAGTACCGTCCGGCCGGGGAGGGGGGTGTCAGATGAGCAGGCTTCCCTGGAGCTCCGCGCGCAGGTCCGGTGTGAGGACGTTGCCGGCGCGGTCAACGAGGAGGGCCATCTCGTAGCCGACGAGGCCGATGTCGCACTCGGGGTGCGCGAGCACGGCCAGCGAGGATCCGTCGGAGACGGACATCAGGAAGAGGAACCCGCGGTCCATCTCCACGACTGTCTGGTTGACGGCGCCGCCCTCGAAGATCCGGGAGGCACCGGCGGTCAGCGAGGTCAGGCCGGAGGCCACGGCCGCCAGCTGATCGGCGCGGTCACGGGGGAATCCTTCGGACATCGCCAGAAGGAGTCCGTCGGCGGAGACCACCACGGTGTGGGACACCCCGGGGGTGTTGTCCACGAAGTTGGTGATCAACCAGTTCAGGTTCTGTGCCGCCTGGCTCATCGAACTCAACTATCGCTCCTGCTGGTAAGTGGGGTCGATGTGGTAACTGCCGGTCGCGGGGCCGGTGGTGCCGGCCTGGCGGCCCTGCTGGATACCGCGACGGAGGTTGGTGAGACGGCCGCGGACGTCGTCCGGGGCGCGCGACACCTGCGGGCCGGCCTGGGTTTCCGACTGCTGCTGCGCGGTACCCGCCACGAGGTTCGCACGAGGCACCCGGCGGGGCAGACCCGAGGTGGTGATTCCGCCGGCGGCGGGCTGGCGCACGCGCTCGGCCTGCCGCATCAGCTCGTCGTTCGGGGACGCCTTCCAGCTGACCGTCGGCGTGCTGCCGGTGACCGCCGCGGCGGGCTCGGCCGGCAGCTCCTGGCCGCGCTGCGGCAGCGGCTGCTGCGGAGCCGGGGCGACCGGGGCCGCCTGCTGGGGCTGGTGCGGCTGCTGGGGGACGGCCGGTCCCTGCACGGCGGGCTGGGGCCCGCTCTGGCGGGACCAGTTCGAATCCAGCGGATCGAACAGCGGGTCGCGCTGCGCGGGGGCGTTCTGGGCCGGAGCCGGCGGCAGGGCCTCGGGCTGGTACGCCTGCGGGAGGCGCGGGGCCTCGGCGCGCGGCGCCGGAGCGGGAGCGTAACCGCCACCGTGCTGCTGGGCCTGCTGCTGCTCGGCGTAGCCGCCGACACCGGGGCCGCCCGGGCGGGCGAACTGTCCGGTGGAGGACGGGTCCGCCGGAGCCGCCATCGGGCCCGTCGGCTGCGGCCGCTCGAACTGGCCGGTGCCGCCGCCGAGCGGCGTGCTGCCGCCCGGCGGGTACGGGGCGTTGAAGTCGGGGCGGGCGAACTCGGCCGTGGAGCCGGGGCCCGACAGCTCGTCGTGGCCGCGCGGGACCTCGTGGCCGCCCTGGGCCGCGGCGCCCCAGCTGGTGCCCTGCGGAGCCGGAGCCGGAGCCGTCGGACCGCCCGCGCCCGGGAGCTCGGGACGGGGGGCGCCGCCGTCGCGCGCCGGCAGCTGCGGCCGCCTGCGCTTGACCGGGGCGCCGGGCTGCTGCTGGGGCCGGCCCTGCTGGGGCTGCTGGTTCTGGCCCTGACCCTGGCCCTGGCCCTGCGGCGGCTGCGGCCGCTCGAAGCTGTTGCCCTGCTGCGCGAACCCGCCCTGGGCACCGCCCTGCTGCGGGAAGCCGCCGGGACCGCCGGGACCGCCGGCCGGCCGCGCCTGCGGGCCGCCGGACTGGCCGCGGGCCGGCAGCGGAGCACCGCCGCCGAAGGCACCCTGGCCCTGCGACTGGCCCGTCGCGGCGGACGGACCGCCCTGCGGACGGGGGCCCTGGCCCTGCGGGCGCTGCTGGCCGGGGCCGCCGTCACGGCCCGGCAGGGCCGCGCGCTGGCCGCCGCCGGCCACCTGGCCGCGCTGCTGGCCGGCGCCCACGGGGGGACGCGCGCCCGCACCGGGCATGGCGGCCTGCTGGCCGCCGGGGGCACCCGGACCGCCGGGGCCGCCGGGACCGCCCGGCGCGCCGCCGGGACCGCCCTGGCCCGGCATCGGACCCGGCTTCTTGCCGCCCTGGGCGACGTCCACCGGAAGCATGACGAGGGCCGTCGTACCGCCCGAGTCGGACGGGCGCAGCTGGATGCGGATGCCGTGTCGCAGGGACAGGCGGCCGACCACGAACAGACCCATTCGACGGGACACCGAGACGTCCACGGTGGGCGGCGAGGCGAGCCGCTCGTTGATCGCGGCGAGGTCCTCGGGGGAGAGGCCGATGCCGGTGTCGTGGATCTCGACGAGCACGCGGCCGTCGGGCAGCGCGTGGCCGGTGACCTTGACCTTGGTCTGCGGGGAGGAGAACGAGGTGGCGTTCTCCAGCAGCTCGGCGAGGAGGTGCACGAGGTCGTTGACGACGCGGCCGGCGACATCGGTGCCGGGCACCGCCGCCAGTTCGATGCGCTCGTACTGCTCCACCTCGGACGCCGCGGCGCGGAGCACGTCGACGAGCGGGACGGGGCGGGTCCACCGGCGGCCCGGCTCCTCGCCCGCGAGGACGAGGAGGTTTTCACCGTTACGCCGCATTCGGGTGGCGAGGTGGTCGAGCTTGAAGAGCGAGGAGAGCTGGTCCGGGTCGGCCTCGCGCGACTCCAGTTCGGAGATGAGCGACAGCTGACGCTGGATGAGGCCCTGGGAGCGGCGCGAGAGGTTGGTGAACATCGCGTTGACGTTGCCCCGGAGGAGGGCCTGCTCGGCGGCGAGGCGGACGGCCTCGCGGTGCACGTCGTCGAAGGCCGCGGCCACCTGGCCGATCTCGTCGCGGGTGTGCAGGCCGACGGACTCCACGGAGGTGTCCACGTCCTGCGGGTCCGACTCGGAGAGCTGCTTGACGAGCTCGGGCAGGCGGTCCTGGGCGACGCGCGTCGCGGTGTCCTGCAGGCGGCGCAGCGAGCGGATCATGGACCGGGCCATGACGAAGGCGCCGATGAGCGAGACGCCGAGGACGAGGAGGATCAGGGCACCGTTGATGATGGCGTCCTGCTGCGACTCGTTCTTGAGCTCGCGGGCCTTCTGCTCCATGTCCTCCAGGAGCGAGAGCTCGATCTGCTGCATCGCGCGGAGCTTGGTGTCGTCGGCGTCGTACCAGTCCATCCAGGACCGGTTCTTCTCCTTGACGAACTGTCCCTGCGTGCTCAGCACGCGGCGGGCGTAGTGGTCGGCGCTGCCGATCTCGGAGTTGCCGTCGCCGAGGGAGCTGAGGAGTTCCTCGGGCTTGCCCTGGTAGACGAGCTCGAAGGTCTTCTTCGCCTGGCTCTCACCGCGGAGCGCGGAGAGGGCGTAGAGGCGGTCGTTCTCCTCCAGCTTGCCCTGCTTGTCGCCGCTCTCGGGGAGCGAGGCGGCGATGATCGCGCGCTGGATGGACGCGTACTCCTTGGCGGAGGAGAACGCCGCCAGGGCGCGGGTGCGCTTGATCATCTCGGGGTTCGAGGTGGCCTGCGCCATGTCCTGCGAGAGCGAGAGCAGCGAGACGATCAGCGCGTTGTACTCGGTGACGGTCTGCTGGGCGCCGTTCTGGTACGCCTTCTTGCGGATGTCCTCGATGCCGGTGAGCTGGCGGCCGATCTGGAGGATGTTGTTGCGGATCGACTTGAGGGTCTCGTCCTTGTCCTCCGCGTTGTCGACCTTGTCGGTCGCGGCGGCGAAGGCCTTGGCGGCGGCGTCGGTCTGGTCGCGGACACCCTCGACGAGGCTGTTGGCCTTGCCGTCCTTGGTGAGCGACATCGGACCGGCCGACTTGTCCCGCTCCTCCTGGAGCATGGCGGCGAGGCTGGTCGCCTGGCGGGTCATCACCGTCAGCAGCTGCATGTGCTCCAGCTGCTGGATGTCCTCGAGCGAGTCGTTGATTCGGAAGCCACCGAGCGAGGTGGCGGCGACGACGGGCAGGGTCAGCAGCGACACGAGTCGCGTGCTGATGCGCCAGTTCTGCATGGCGAGACGGGAGCCGGGCCCGGGCGGGGCCTTCGGTATCGCCTCTTCGGTCGCGGGCGACTCGGCCTTGCCCTTGGTCCTGCCCGGCTTGACGGCCTTGCCGGGCTTACCGGCCTTGCCGGACCTGCCACGGCCCTTCGCCTTCACCGAGGAGGTGTCGGGACCGGCTCCTTCGGCAGCCGGCCCGCGGTTCTGGGCGTGCTGGGGTGAGGAGCCACGGTCGATCCCGCCGCGCGGCTCCTGCTCCGCCGCAGCGCTGCCATCCCTCTTGAATCGTCCCTGCACTAGCGTCGCAACCTCTGGACCAGGCGCCCCGCCGGGTGAACGGCGGAACGGTGTCGAGTCGTGGGGCACTGACGGCCCCGTGGTGGTCGTCGGTGACCGGCGCGTCTCCCTCTCCATTGCCACCGCGCGTGGCGCTCTCTTGCGCCACCTGCGCGCCGGCTGATACCCGCGGCGGTCCCGCGAATTCCAGCACAGTGGGGGATCTCCAACAAGGTGCGCGTGTCGCCCCGGCGGGCCGGTCACGGCTCGTGGCGGAAGGGCTACGCGCCGTGGAGGCACTATGGGGAGGAAACGGACTTACGTCAATCAAAGCTGCGGCCTGGCAAGGTGTCCCAGTCGAGATGATCAGGAGCGGAATGGCGCATTCAGTGGCGCAATGTCCGTTTCCACGGGCCGAATTGACCGCCTGTTATGCCCGTATTGCCCGGTCGCTGGTGAGCAAACTCACACGACTGTGGCCATTACTTACCGGTTCAGACGGGGATTCGGATGTTTAGCCTTGCCTGTTAAAGGGTTGGCGCCACATGCGGCGCATCCGACGACCCCCATCCCACGAAGCGACCCGAGGGCCCGAAACTCCGATGAAGACGACGATGCTGTTCCGCAACATAGCCAACCCCCGCCGCACCACCCTCGCGCACCTGAAGGACGCCGAGGAGCTGCAGGCGGCGCCGGCCACCCCGGAGCACTCCGTCGACCTGCCGACGCAGACCGCGAACCCCCGCCGCACCGTCCTCATGAACGCGCCGGCCGCCGCGGCACAGTAGTCCCTCCGCAGTAGCGGCTCCGTAAAGGAGCGCGAAGCGCCGCCGCCCACCGCGTTAGCCTGGAGTCCGCAGACTCCAGCCAGCGGAAATACAGAGGGGCAGACGCAACACGTGCGCATCGCCAGGTTCTCGATCGACGGCAATGTCGCGTTCGGCGCGGTCGAGGGCAGCACTGCCCCCGGCGCCGAAGGTGAGCTCGTCCTCGACATCATCAAGGGCATCCCGTTCGCGGACTTCGAGCTCTCCGGCACGAAGGTCCCGCTGAGCAAGGTCCGGCTGCTGCCGCCCGTGCTCCCGAACAAGGTCGTGGCCATCGGCCGCAACTACGCGGAGCACGCGGCGGAGCTCGGGAATGAGGTCCCGGACGCCCCGATCACCTTCTTCAAGCCCTCCACCTCCGTGGTCGGCCCGGGCGACCCGATCGTCTACCCCTCCTTCTCCCAGGACGTGCACCACGAGGCGGAGCTCGCCGTGGTGATCGGCCGCATGTGCCGCGAGGTCCCGAAGGAGCGCGTGAAGGACGTCATCCTCGGCTACACCTGCGCCAACGACGTCACCGCCCGCGACGTCCAGCAGCGTGAGAAGCAGTGGGCCCGCGCCAAGGGCTTCGACAGCTCCTGCCCCCTCGGCCCCTGGATCGAGACCGATCTGGACCCGGGCGACCTGACCATCCAGTGCACCGTCAACGGCGAACAGCGCCAGCTCGGCCGCACCAGCGACATGGTCCGCTCCATCGAGGACCTGATCGTGCACATCAGCGAGGCCATGACACTGCTCCCGGGCGACGTCATCCTCACGGGGACCCCGGCCGGAGTCGGCCCCCTCAACGTCGGCGACGAGGTCGCCGTCACCATCGAAGGCATCGGCACTCTCACCAACAAGGTGATCAAGCGTGGCTAACACGGACGTCCGCGTACGTTTCTGTCCCTCCCCGACCGGCAACCCCCACGTGGGCCTGGTCCGCACCGCCCTCTTCAACTGGGCGTTCGCCCGCCACCACGGCGGTACGTTCGTCTTCCGCATCGAGGACACCGACGCGGCGCGCGACTCCGAGGAGTCGTACGAGCAGCTCCTCGACTCGCTGAAGTGGCTCGGCTTCACCTGGGACGAGGGCCCCGAGATCGGCGGCCCGCACGCCCCGTACCGCCAGTCCCAGCGCATGGACATCTACAAGGACGTCGCGCAGAAGCTCCAGGACGGCGGATACGCCTACCACTGCTACTGCACCACCGAGGAGCTCGACGCGCGCCGCGACGCCGCCCGCGCGGCCGGCAAGCCCTCCGGCTACGACGGCCAGTGCCGCGACCTCACCGCAGAGCAGAAGGCCGCGTACGAGGCCGAGGGCCGCACCTCGATCGTCCGCTTCCGGATGCCCGACGAGACCATCACCTTCACGGACCTGGTCCGCGGCGAGCTCTCCTTCACCCCGGAGAACGTGCCGGACTTCGGCATCGTCCGCGCGAACGGCGCCCCGCTGTACACGCTCGTCAACCCGGTCGACGACGCGCTGATGGAGATCACGCACGTCCTGCGCGGCGAGGACCTGCTGTCCTCCACCCCCCGCCAGATCGCCCTCTACAAGGCGCTCACCGAGCTGGGCATCGCCAAGGCCACCCCGCGGTTCGGCCACCTGCCGTACGTGATGGGCGAGGGCAACAAGAAGCTCTCCAAGCGCGACCCCGAGTCCTCGCTCAACCTCTACCGCCAGCGCGGCTTCCTGCCCGAGGGCCTGCTGAACTACCTCTCGCTCCTCGGCTGGTCCTTCTCCAAGGACCAGGACATCTTCTCGATCGAGGAGATGGTGGCGAAGTTCGACATCGACGGCGTCAACGCCAACCCGGCGCGCTTCGACCTCAAGAAGGCCGAGGCGATCAACGCCGACCACATCCGCCGGATGGACCCCAAGGCCTTCGCGGACGCCTGCGAGCCGTGGCTGCGCGCCCCGCACGCCAACTGGGCGCCCGAGGACTTCGACACCGAGGCCTGGGCCCGGATCGCGCCGCACGCCCAGACGCGTGTGACCGTCCTCTCGGACATCACCGCGAACGTGGACTTCCTCTTCCTGAAGGAGCCCGTCGAGGACCAGGCGTCCTGGGACAAGGCCATGAAGGGCGAGCCCGCGGCCCTGCTGACCACGGCGCGGGAGAACCTCGCCGCCGCCGACTGGTCGGACCCGGAGTCCCTCAAGCAGGCCGTCCTGACGGCCGGCGAGGCCCACGGCCTCAAGCTCGGCAAGGCCCAGGCCCCGGTCCGCGTGGCCGTCACCGGCCGCACCGTCGGCCTGCCGCTCTTCGAGTCCCTGGAGATCCTGGGCAAGGAGCGCTCGCTGGCGCGCATCGACGCGACCCTGGCGAAGCTCTCCGCCTGACCCGCACCACCCCGTGGGGGCGGCAGCCGACCCGGCTGCCGCCCCCACGGCGTTCCCGGACCCCTCCGCGGTGCCGTGGTGCTCCGTGGTGAGAACGGCCACACCCCCGGCCCTACCGTGACGCGCCTCACGCGGACTTCGCCGAGGACCCCACGCAGGACCCGCCGGCGGCGTAGGCTCGCCCCTATGCCGATCCGCGCAGTGCTGTGGGACATCGACGACACCCTGTTCGACTACACGGGGGCCGATGCGGCCGGCCTGGCCGCCCACCTGCGCGACGAGGGGCTGGGGGAGCGTTACGGATCCCCGCACGAGGCCCTGGCCCTCTGGCGCAGGATCACGGAGCTGAACTGGGCCCGCTTCTCCGCCGGCGAGGTCACCTTCCAGGGCCAGCGCCAGGACAGGGTGCGGGACTTCCTCGGCAGGCCCGCCATGACGGACCCGCAGGCCGACGCCTGGTTCGACCGCTACGTCGCGCACTACCAGGCCGCCTGGGAGCTCTTCCCGGACGTCCTGCCCGTCCTGGACGCCCTCGCCGCCACCCACCGGCACGGGGTGCTCTCCAACTCCTCCGTCGCCAACCAGGACCCCAAGCTGCGCCACCTGGGCCTGCGCGACCGCTTCGAGGTGCTGGTCTGCGCCGCCGAGCTGGGGGTCAGCAAGCCCGACGCCGCCGCCTTCCTGGCCGCCTGCGAGGCGCTGGCGCTGCCTCCGGCCCAGGTCGCGTACGTGGGGGACCAGCCGGAGATCGACGCGCGCGGCGCGCGGGACGCCGGACTGACGGCCGTCTGGCTCGACCGGCAGGGCGGCAGGGGGCCCGGTCCCGCGGGCGTACACAGGATCGAGGGGCTCGATCGGCTGCCCGGGCTGCTGGCCGTGGATACCCGTTTTGGAGCACGGTCAGGCATCCGGTAATGTTCTTTCTGCGCCGGGGAAACGGGCCGAAAGGGCCGGAAACCACAGGCGCCAACCAAACGAAAGGCCCCCAGGGGCTTGAAGTTCGGTGGGCTATAGTGTAATTGGCAACACGAGGGTTTCTGGTTCCCTTATTCTAGGTTCGAGTCCTGGTAGCCCAGCGCAGTGCAGTAGTAACGCAGTGCTTTGCCCCCGTTGTGTAGCGGCCTAGCACGCCGCCCTCTCAAGGCGGTAGCGCCGGTTCGAATCCGGTCGGGGGTACAGATCCTTCCCGCGGGATCTCCAGGGTCGCTCCCGGAGATCTTGATGCAGGATCGCTAGGGCCCCCGTTGTGTAGCGGCCTAGCACGCCGCCCTCTCAAGGCGGTAGCGCCGGTTCGAATCCGGTCGGGGGTACCAAGGTCTGGCAGGTCTAGACCATTGGGCTATAGTGTAATTGGCAACACGAGGGTTTCTGGTTCCCTTATTCTAGGTTCGAGTCCTGGTAGCCCAGCGCAGTACCGCAGTAAAGCTAGCCCCCGTTGTGTAGCGGCCTAGCACGCCGCCCTCTCAAGGCGGTAGCGCCGGTTCGAATCCGGTCGGGGGTACAACAGGAGAGGCCCTCCGCGATCATCGCGGAGGGCCTCTTCCGTGTGTCCGGGGCCGGGCCCGGCCGGCCTGTGCCGGGGTACAAGTACGGGCCCGGAGGCGCGAGTTCGGACGTGTGCGGCGTCGTACGCGCCCCCGGACCCGGGGGTGTGGTGGAGCAGGGCGGGATTCAGCCGGAGCGGCGCAGGGCCTCCGTCAGGCGGGCGGCCGCGTCTATGACGGCCTGGGCGTGCATGCGCCCCGGGTGGCGGGTCAGGCGCTCGATCGGCCCGGAGACCGACACGGAGGCCACCACGCGGTTCGAGGGGCCCCGTACGGGCGCCGAGACGGACGCCACGCCGGGCTCCCGCTCGCCGATCGACTGGGCCCAGCCGCGGCGGCGCACGCCGGACAGGGCCGTGGCCGTGAAGCGCGCGCCCTGCAGGCCGCGGTGGAGCCGCTCGGGCTCCTCCCAGGCCATCAGGATCTGCGCTGCCGATCCCGCCTTCATGGGGAGCGTGGAGCCCACCGGGACGGTGTCCCGCAGGCCCGACAGCCGCTCGGCGGCCGCCACGCAGATGCGCATGTCTCCCTGACGGCGGTAGAGCTGCGCGCTCTCGCCCGTCACGTCACGGAGGTGCGTGAGCACCGGTCCGGCCGTCGCCAGCAGGCGGTCCTCGCCGGCCGCGGCGGCAAGCTCTGCCAGCCGCGGGCCGAGGATGAACCGGCCCTGCATGTCCCTCGCCACCATCCGGTGGTGTTCCAGTGCCACGGCCAGCCGGTGTGCCGTGGGTCGTGCGAGCCCTGTCGCCGCGACCAGCCCGGCGAGGGTGGCCGGACCGGACTCCAGTGCGCTCAGTACCAGAGCTGCCTTGTCGAGAACGCCGACGCCGCTAGAGTTGTCCATGAAACGATATTCACGTCTCACACTGTGAAACGCAAGTTCAAATTTTCCAAGAACGAGCGAGTCTGTATGTGCGGGTCCACGAACCACTGGGTCCGAGCCGTCGTTCCGCGGGTGGGGTAGCGGGCGATCCGGCGCACCAGATCTCTACATAAGCGCCGGCCCGACCGGCCGGCCGGAGGGAAAGCGATGGGTAGGACACTCGCGGAGAAGGTCTGGGACGACCACGTCGTCCGGCGCGCCGAGGGCGAGCCCGATCTCCTCTTCATTGATCTCCACCTGCTGCACGAGGTGACCAGCCCGCAGGCCTTCGACGGGCTGCGCCAGGCCGGCCGCAAGGTCCGCCGCCTGGACCTCACCATCGCGACCGAGGACCACAACACCCCCACCCTCGACATCGACAAGCCGATCGCCGACCCCGTCTCCCGGGCCCAGCTGGAGACGCTGCGCAAGAACTGCGCCGAGTTCGGTGTCCGCCTGCACTCGCTGGGTGACGTCGAGCAGGGTGTCGTCCACGTCGTGGGTCCCCAGCTGGGCCTGACCCAGCCGGGCACGACCGTGGTCTGCGGCGACTCGCACACGTCCACGCACGGCGCCTTCGGCGCGCTGGCCTTCGGCATCGGCACCAGCCAGGTCGAGCACGTGCTGGCCACCCAGACGCTGCCGCTGGCCCGCCCGAAGACGATGGCCATCACCGTCACCGGCGAGCTGGCCGAGGGCGTCACCGCCAAGGACCTGATCCTGGCGATCATCGCCAAGATCGGCACCGGCGGCGGCCAGGGCTACGTCCTGGAGTACCGCGGCGAGGCCGTCGAGAAGCTCTCGATGGAAGCCCGCATGACCATCTGCAACATGTCGATCGAGGCCGGCGCCCGCGCGGGCATGATCGCCCCCGACCAGACCACCTTCGACTACCTGGAGGGCCGCGACCACGCCCCCGAGGGCGAGGACTGGGACGCGGCGGTCGCCTACTGGAAGACCCTGCGCACCGACGACGACGCCGTCTTCGACGCCGAGGTCGTCATCGACGGCGCCTCCCTGTCCCCGTTCGTCACCTGGGGCACCAACCCGGGCCAGGGCGCGCCCCTGTCGGCCAGCGTCCCCGACCCGGCTTCGTACGAGGACGCTTCGGAGCGCCTGGCCGCCGAAAAGGCCCTGGAGTACATGGGGTTGACGGCCGGACAGCCGCTGCGCGAGATCAAGGTCGACACCGTCTTCGTAGGTTCCTGCACCAACGGCCGCATCGAGGACCTGCGCGCCGTCGCCGGCATCATCGAGGGCCGCAAAGTCGCCGACGGCGTACGGATGCTGGTCGTCCCGGGCTCGGTCCGGGTCGCCCTGCAGGCCGTGGAGGAGGGCCTGGACAAGGTCTTCAAGGAGGCCGGCGCCGAATGGCGGCACGCGGGCTGCTCGATGTGCCTGGGCATGAACCCCGACCAACTGGCCCCCGGTGAGCGTTCCGCGTCCACCTCCAACCGCAACTTCGAGGGCCGGCAGGGCAAGGGCGGGCGCACCCACCTGGTCTCCCCGCAGGTGGCCGCCGCCACCGCGGTACTGGGCCATCTGGCCTCGCCCGCCGACCTGTCCGCCGCCGACGCGACCGCCGGAGTCTGAACCATGGAAGCCTTCACCACCCACACCGGCCGGGCCGTTCCGCTGCGCCGCAGCAACGTCGACACCGACCAGATCATCCCGGCCCACTGGCTGAAGAAGATCACCCGCGACGGCTTCGAGGACGGGCTCTTCGAGGCCTGGCGCAAGGACCCGGAGTTCGTCACCAACCGCCCCGAGCGGGCCGGCGCGACCGTCCTGGTCGCCGGCCCCGACTTCGGCACCGGCTCCTCGCGCGAACACGCCGTCTGGGCCCTGCAGAACTTCGGCTTCAAGACGGTCATCTCCTCCCGCTTCGCCGACATCTTCCGCGGCAACTCGCTGAAGAACGGTCTGCTGACCGTCGTCCTGCCGCAGGAGACCGTCGACCGGCTGTGGGAGCTGACCGAGGCCGACCCCACCGCCGAGGTCACCGTCGACCTGGTCGACCGCAAGGTCCGAGCCGAGGGGATCGAGGCGGAGTTCGAGCTCGACGACAACGCCCGCTGGCGTCTGCTGGAGGGCCTGGACGACATCTCCCTCACCCTTCAGAACGAAGCCGACATCGACACGTACGAAAGCTCCCGCCCGGCCTTCAAGCCGAGCACCATTCGGTACTGATTCCTGCCTGATCAGCGCTTATTCACCCTCGGGTGATCACATCGACAACACTGTGCCCCCCGCCTTCCGGCGGGGGGCACAGCCGTATGTTGAGGCCCCGTGAGGCGACAACTCGCCCCAGATGGCACAATCTGTGCATGGAACGCGACAGTCAACTCGAGCTCTACGAGCTCGTCGCGGACCGGTTGAAAGAAGCACACGCAAGGGTGCGCGCACTGCAAGTCCCGGAGGGCGTAAGGATGACGCTGTCCCGGAAGCTGTTGGTCGTCACTGCCGCGGCGAAGCACGATCTCGCGGACGCGGCAAGGCGCCTGGACAGGTTGATGAAGGACCTCGACGAGGGTCGATTCCCTGAAGGCGACTGATGCGAAGGAACTCCGTAACGGCCTACATCGTTGCGGCACTAGGGTGATTAGCCCGTTTCGTGTTTGATTTGCGGTATATATCCGCCTAACGTGCGAAATAAGCTTGAACACATTCGTTCTGGCGATGTCTCCGAAGGGGAAGACGTGAACAAGGCG
Organism: Streptomyces sp. NPDC004126; assembly: GCF_050275515.1. NCBI lineage: Bacteria > Bacillati > Actinomycetota > Actinomycetes > Kitasatosporales > Streptomycetaceae > Streptomyces > Streptomyces sp. NPDC004126. The sequence continues at coordinate 18,361 of NZ_JBNNPF010000068.1, forward strand.
CAGCTCGTAGAAGCGATTGCCGACAAGCTGGGCGGCCGCCAGCAGGCCGCGGACGCCGTCGACGCGGTACTGGACGCCATGGTCCGCGCGGTCGTCGCGGGCGACCGGGTCTCGGTCACGGGCTTCGGCTCGTTCGAGAAGGTCGACCGTCCGGCCCGCTACGCCCGCAACCCGCAGACGGGTGAGCGCGTCCGGGTCAAGAAGACCTCCGTCCCCCGCTTCCGCGCGGGTCAGGGCTTCAAGGACCTGGTCAGCGGCACCAAGAAGCTCCCCAAGGGCGACGAGGTCGCCGTGAAGAAGGCCCCGAAGGGCAGCCTGACCGGCGGCGCGTCCGCCACGGTCAAGAAGGCCGCCGCGAAGAAGGCCACCACGGCGAAGAAGGCCGCCGCGAAGACCACGGCCGCGAAGAAGACCGTGGCGAAGAAGGTCGTCGCGAAGAAGGCGGCGACGACCGTCAAGAAGACCGCGGCGAAGACCACGGTCGCGAAGAAGGCCACGGCCACCGCCAAGAAGGCGGCCCCGGCCAAGAAGACGGCGACGGCGGCCAAGAAGACCACCGCCACCGCGAAGAAGACCGCCCCGGCGGCCAAGAAGGCCACCGCGACGAAGGCGCCCGCCAAGAAGACGGCGACGCGCAAGGCCACCGCGAAGAAGACCACCGCCCGCAAGAAGTAAGGGCACGGGTTACACACGCCGGGCCGGCTTCCCCCTCGGGGAGGCCGGCCCGCGGTGCGTTCCTTCGCAGGTCACGGGCCTTTCGGCAGGCCCGGCAGGGGGGTCAGAAGGTCTGCAGGGTCACCAGTGTGACGCGCAGGGACGGGCCCTCGCCGTCGGTCTCGATGCGGACCCGCTGCCCGGGCCGCAGCAGCCGCAGGCCGCCCGCGTCGAAGGCCGCGGTATCGAAGGGCACCGGGGTGCCGTCGTCCAGCAGCACGCTGCCGCTGCGGGTCTGGGAGTCGTACGTGTACGCGGTCGCCTGCATACGGGAACTGTATCGGGCCGTGTGCCGCCCCACCCCGAGGGTCAGGGCCGTGCGCAGGTCCGCCCCGGTGTCCACGTCGCGGCGCACGCTCTCCACGTCCGCGAGGGCTATTTCCACCGCCCCCGAGGCGGAATGCCGGGCCCGGGAGGGCCCGCCGAACGCAGGTGCCAATTCCACGTCGGGAGCCGCGGAAAGCAGGGTCGTGCCGATTCCGGCCGCATCCGCCAGAAATGCCCGCGGAAAATGCCCCGCGATATCGAGCACACGTAGCAATTCCGGCGCCCGCAGGGCCGGCAGGTCGGCGTTCATCGCGGCCACCGCGGCCCCGGGCCGCCCCGCCCGCACCGCCCGCGCCCCGTGGTCCAGCGCGGCGTTGAGCCCCGCGCCCGGGGCGTCCGGCAGGATCCGCGCCCCCAGCCGCGCCAGCTCGGCACCCGCCACGGCGTCGTCCGTGACGACCACCACATCCGCGACGGAAGCGCAGGCCAGCGCCCCCGCGACGGTGTCCTGGGCGAAGGCCAGCGCCAGCCCGGGCCGGGACCCCCCGACGGCCGCCGCGAGCCGGCTCTTGGCCAGCGCCAAGGGCTTCAGCGGGACCACCAGGCTCCATGCGGCGTTCGTGGCGGCCCCCTTCCCTCCGGTGCGCAGCGGCACCCGCCCGACCCATCGGCAGGTCATGGCCCGGTCATCACTCGGCCCATTGTCGCCCCCGAGCGGCCGCAGGGAGGCCTCGCGGTGCGAGCGGGGCGTACGGTGTCCTCGACAGAGGCCGGACCCGCAGCGACACTTGTCCGGCCCACAAGGTGCCCAAGCCACGCACCGGTCCTAGAGGAAGGTGTCCGAGTGTCCCGCCGCAGAATCGGCTTCTGGTACCGCCTGGCGGCGGTCATCGCAAAACCGCCGCTGGTAGTGCTCTTCAAGCGGGACTGGCGGGGAATGGATCACATTCCGGCCGACGGCGGATTTATCACCGCCGTCAATCACAACTCGTATCTGGACCCGCTCTCCTACGCGCACTTCCAGTACAACACCGGACGGGTGCCGCGTTTGCTCGCCAAGGCGGGCCTCTTCAAGGTGCCATTTGTCGGCATGATCCTGCGCGGATCCGGACAGATCCCCGTCTACCGCGAGACCACCAACGCCCTGGACGCATTCCGGGCCGCCGTGGACGCGGTCGAGCGCGGCGAATGCGTGGCCTTTTACCCGGAAGGCACCCTCACCCGCGACCCCGAGATGTGGCCGATGGCCGGCAAGACCGGCGTCGCCCGCGTGGCGCTGATCACCAAGGCCCCCGTCATTCCCGTGGCCCAGTGGGGCGCCAATCTCGCGATGCCGCCGTACGCCAAGGAGAACAAGGTCCGGCTGTTCCCGCGCAAGACCCTCCAGGTGCTCGCCGGCCCGCCCGTGGACCTCTCGGCCTTCTACGACCGCGAGCCCACGCCCGACGTCCTCAAGGGCGCCACCGAGGCCATCATGGCCGACATCACCAAGCTCCTGGAGGAGCTGCGGGGCCAGCAGGCGCCCGCCGAGCCGTACGACCACCGCAAGGCCAGGGCGGAGCAGCGGCGCAAGGCCGCGGGGGAGGGCAAGAAGTGACACGTCCCGTGAAGGCGGCCGTCTTCGGAACCGGCTCCTGGGGCACGGCCTTCGCCGTCGTCCTCGCCGACGCCGGCTGCGAGGTGACCCTGTGGGGCCGCCGCCAGGAGCTGGCCGACGCCATCAACACCGGCCGGACCAACCCGGACTACTTCCCGGGCGTCGAACTCCCCGCGAACATCCGCGCCACCACCGACGCGGCCGAGGCCGCCCGGGACGCCGACTTCGCGGTCCTGGCCATCCCCTCCCAGACCCTGCGCGCCAACCTCGCCGAGTGGGCCCCGCTGCTGGCGCCCGACACCGTCCTCGTCTCCCTGATGAAGGGCATCGAACTCGGCACCGCCAAGCGGATGAGCGAGGTCATCGAGGAGGTGGCCAAGGTCCCCGCCGAGCGCGTCGCCGTCGTCACCGGCCCCAACCTGGCCCGCGAGATCGTCGCCCGGCAGCCCGCAGCCTCCGTCGTCGCCTGCGTGGACGAGGCCGTGGCCCAGCGCCTCCAGGCCGCCTGCCACACCCCGTACTTCCGCCCGTACACCAGCACCGACGTCATCGGCTGCGAACTCGGCGGCGCCGTCAAGAACGTCATCGGCCTGGCCGTCGGCATCGCGGACGGCATGGGCCTGGGCGACAACACCAAGGGCTCGCTCATCACGCGCGGGCTCGCCGAAGCGACCCGCCTGGGCCTGGCGATGGGCGCCGACCCGCTCACCTTCTCCGGCCTCGCCGGCCTCGGCGACCTCGTCGCGACCTGCTCCTCGCCGCTCTCCCGCAACCACACCTTCGGCACCAACCTGGGCCGCGGGATGACCCTGGAGGAGACCATCGCGGTCACCAGCCAGACCGCGGAAGGGGTCAAGTCCTGCCAGTCCGTGGCGGATCTGGCACGCCGGTACGGAGTGGACATGCCGATCACCGACACGGTCGTCGAGATCGTGCACCACGGCAAGCCCCCGCTGGTCGCGCTGAAGGAACTGATGGGCCGCAGCGCCAAACCGGAACGTCACTGACACCTTTCCGGACGCTTGAGCGGGTACTCTCGTGGCGATATGAGCAGCGAGAACCTCCCCCAGACCCCTGAGCAGCAGGGCCGCAAGCCCCGCGTGGCCGTCGTCTTCGGCGGCCGCAGCTCGGAACACGCCATCTCGGTCGTCACCGCGGGCGCCGTGCTGCGCTCCATCGACCGGTCCAAGTACGAGGTGCTGCCCATCGGCATCACCACGGACGGCCGGTGGGCCCTGACGGCCGACGCCCCCGAGCGCATGGCCATCGCGGACCGGCAGCTCCCCAGCGTCGAGACGCTGGCGGAGTCCCCGGACGGCACCGTCGTGCTCCCCGTCGACCCCGCCAGCCGCGAGGTCGTCTACACCGAGCCGGGCGCCGTCCCCAAGGCACTGGGCGAGGTCGACGTCGTCTTCCCCGTGCTGCACGGCCCCTACGGCGAGGACGGCACCATCCAGGGCCTCCTGGAGCTCTCCGGGATCCCGTACGTCGGCTGCGGCGTCCTCTCCTCGGCCGTCGGCCAGGACAAGGACTACATGAAGCGGGTGTTCGCCTCCTACGGGCTGAACGTCGGCCCGTACGTGACCATCCGCCCCCGCGAGTGGGAGGCCGACCAGGCCGCCGCCACGGCGAAGGTCCTGGACTTCGCCGGCGAGCACGGCTGGCCGCTGTTCGTGAAGCCCGCCCGCGCCGGCTCCTCCATCGGCATCACCAAGGTCGACGACGCCTCCGGCCTCGACGCGGCCATCCGCGAGGCCCGCCGCCACGACCCGAAGGTCATCGTGGAGGCGCTGCTGCGCGGCCGCGAGATCGAGTGCGGCGTCCTGGAGTTCGAGGACGGGCCGCGCGCCAGCGCCCCCGCCGAGATCCCGCCGGTCTCCAGCCACGACTTCTACGACTTCGAGGCGAAGTACATCGACTCCGCCACCGGCCTCGTCCCCGCCCCGCTCACCCCGGAGCAGACCGCCGAGGTGCAGAGGCTCGCGATCGACGCCTTCGAGGCCGCCTCCTGCGAGGGCCTGGTGCGCGCCGACTTCTTCCTCACCGAAGACGGCACCTTCGTCATCAACGAGATCAACACCATGCCCGGTTTCACGCCGATCTCGATGTACCCGCGGATGTGGCAGGAGTCGGGCATCGAGTACCCGGAGCTCGTGGACCGGCTGATCCAGGCCGCCCTGCGCCGCTCCACCGGACTGCGCTAGCCGCGCACCCGGCGCCCCGAACAGCCGACCGCCCGCTGGAACGATCCAGCGGGCGGCGGTGTGCGCGGGGCGGACGGGCTGACGAGCGGACGGATCAGTACGAGGAGATCCCGGCCGGGACCGATGCGGCCACGGCGGCGGACAGACCGACGAGCATGCTCGCGTCCGTGGCATGCTCCTTGTCGATCCACACCTCCGTGTAGGCCAGCCGGCCCGTGGTGGTGAACCGCAGGCCGCCCTCCGGAGGCTGCTCCACCAGCCAGCCGACGCCGTCGACCTCAACGCCGTCCGCCTTGGGATCGGCCATCTTGGGGGGCTTGGGGATACCGCACCGCAGTACGATCGCCGAGCCGCCCCACGCGGCGGTCAGGTCCGTCTCCGGTTCGGTGACGGACCGGGCCAGCCCCGACACCGTCTCCGGGAGCTCCCTGTGCAGCGCCGCACAGAGCTGCGCGACACCGGCGGGCGGAGCCGGCGGGGGCGTCACCCGGGCCTCGGAGGCCCCGGGGGCGCAGCCCGCCAGGGCCACGACCGCCACCAGGGCGGGCAGGGCCAGTAGACGGAGGGGCCGGTGGTGCGAAGACATCACCGGCCAAGACTAGACGGGGGCTACAGATGGACCACCGGGCAGGTCAGGGTGCGGGTGATCCCCTCCACCTGCTGGACCTTGGCGACCACCATGCGGCCGAGATCGTCGACGGTGTCGGCCTGGGCGCGCACGATCACGTCGTACGGCCCCGTCACGTCCTCGGCCTGGATCACCCCCGCGATCTTGGAGATGGACTCGGCGACGACCGACGCCTTGCCCACCTCGGTCTGGATGAGGATGTACGCCTGTACCACGGAACCTCCAGGGCGGCCACGAGGATCATTTCCCCTAACCTTCGGATGGGCCCGGGGAGATCGGGCGGGCCCGGGGAAGAAGGGACGCCACGGTACCGCGTCGCCGCGTGCCACGGGGAGACCCGGGGGCCCGGCGCCACGCACAGCGGGGCGTACGCAGAGCAGAAGTTGACGTATCTGTTGACGGTACCCAGAGCTGTGACGGCTCGCGACCGCAAGCGGACTTGCCAAGAAGGGGCACAGCGATGAAGGGCACTGTGGGCGAGCTGGGGGAGTTCGGGCTCATTCGGGAGCTCACCTCACGGCTCACCACCACCCCGGCGGTCCGGCTCGGACCCGGGGACGACGCCGCGGTGGTGTCGGCCCCCGACCGGCGGGTCGTGGCCAGCACGGACATCCTGCTCGAAGGCAGGCACTTCCGCCGCGACTGGTCCACCGCCTACGACGTCGGCCGCAAGGCCGCCGCACAGAACCTGGCCGACATCGCCGCCATGGGCGCCGTGCCCACCGCGCTGCTGCTCGGCCTCGTCGTACCGGCCGAGCTGCCGGTCACCTGGCCCACCGAGCTCATGGACGGCATCCGCGACGAATGCCAGGTCGCGGGCGCCGCCGTGGTCGGCGGCGACGTCGTGCGCGGCGACACCATCACCGTCTCCATCACCGCCCTCGGGGACCTGCGCAACCACGAGCCCGTGCTGCGCTCCGGCGCCCAGCCCGGCGACGTCGTCGCCGTCACCGGCTGGCTCGGCTGGTCCGCGGCCGGCTTCGCGGTGCTCTCCCGCGGCTTCCGCTCCCCCCGGGCCTTCGTCGAGGCCCACCGGCGCCCCGAGCCGCCCTACCACGCGGGCCCCGCGGCCGCCGGGCTCGGCGCCACCGCCATGACCGACGTCAGCGACGGCCTGATCGCCGACCTCGGGCACATCGCCGAGGCCAGCAAGGTCCGCATCGACCTGCGCTCGGGCGCCGTGGACATCCCGACCCAGATGCACGACATCGGCCAGGCCGTCGGCGTCGACCCGCTCCAGTGGGTGCTCACCGGGGGAGAGGACCACGCCATCGTGGCCACCTTCCCGCCCGACGTGAAGCTCCCGGCCCGCTGGAAGGTCATCGGATCCGTCCAGCACCGCTCCGCCCTGCCCCAGGTGACCGTGGACGGCGCCCCGTGGACCAGCACCGGCGGCTGGGACCACTTCGGCGCCGACCCGGCCGACGGGGAGACCGCGTGAGCGTCGCCGGGGCCGCCCCGCCGCTCTGCCTGACCGTCGCCGGATCCGATTCCGGCGGCGGCGCGGGCATCCAGGCCGACCTCAAGACCATGCTGGCCCTCGGGGTGCACGGCATGAGCGTGGTCACCGCCGTGACCGCCCAGAACTCCCTCGGCGTGAAGGGGGCCTGGGAACTGCCCGCCGAGGCCGTCACGGCCCAGTACCGGGCCGTGGTCGACGACATCGGCGTCCACGCAGTCAAGACCGGGATGCTGTCCTCCGCCGTACTCGTGGAGACGGTGGCCGAACTGCTGGCCGGCACCCCCGCCCCGGCCGTGGTGGACCCCGTCGGGGTCTCCAAGCACGGGGACGCGCTGCTCGCCGCCTCGGCACTGGACGCCGTACGGCAGGAGCTGCTGCCCAGGGCCACGGTCGCCACCCCCAACCTGGACGAGGTGGCCCAGCTCACCGGGCTGGCCGTCGAGACCGAGGACGACATGCGGCGGGCCGCCGACGCGGTCCTCGGCTACGGGCCCCGCTGGGCGCTGATCAAGGGCGGCCACCTCGCGGCCCACGGCGACCGCGCCGTGGACCTGCTGAGCGACGGCTCCCGGGAGCTGTGGCTGCGCGCGCCCCGGCACGACAACCGGCACACCCACGGCACCGGCTGCACGCTCGCCAGCGCGATCGCCGCGGGCCTGGCCAAGGGCCTGGACGTACCGGAGGCCGTCACCGCCGCCAAGGAGTACGTCACCGGCGCCATCGCCGCGGGCTTCGCCCTCGGCGGCGGCATCGGGCCGGTGGACCACGCCTGGCGGTGGCGCTGAACCGGACGGGGACCGCCTCCTGACGTCAGGAGGCGGTCCCCGTCGCCCCGGACAAGGCAAAAGGCCGGTTCACCAGAGGTGAACCGGCCTTCTTGGCAACCGGAAAGGGCTGCGCTACGACGACGGGAGGCGTCAGCGCGAGACCTTGCCGGCCTTGATGCACGAGGTGCAGGCGTTGAGGCGCTTCGGCGTCCCATTGACCACGGCACGGACGCGCTGGATGTTCGGGTTCCAGCGACGCGAGGTGCGGCGGTGCGAGTGGGAGATGTTGTTGCCGAAGCTCGGCCCCTTGGCGCAAACGTCGCAGTTGGCAGCCACAGGTCACTCCAAGACTTCAGATGCAATTACGGTGGAATCCGGCGCACCGGAATCAGAGATCTGAAGTGGCTTGCCGGACGAATGGCCCGACTCTCGACGGGCAACCTGAGCAGCATACAACGACTGCTTGGGTCCGAGAAAACTACCATGACGGGGGCCCGCTCCGCCCCGGGGCCCCCGAGCGGAGGGCTCCCTTCGTTACCCTGCGGTGAACCCTGGCCCGCACAAGGAGGAACGCCCGGTGGCGCACGAGCCTGGCCCGCACACCCTCGACGCCGAAGCGGTGCGCACCTGGAGCTCGCTGGCCCTGGCCGCACTGGGCCGGGCCCGCGAGGACATCGACGCGATCAACGTCTACCCGGTCGCGGACGCCGACACCGGGACCAACCTCTACCTCACCGCCGAGGCCGCCGACCGGGCCCTCGACGAGTCCCTCGCGGACGTGACGGACCCCACAGCCGCCCCCGCCTCCCTCGCCGACGCCGTACGGGCCTACGCGCACGGCGCGCTCATAGGCGCCCGGGGCAACTCCGGGACCATCCTCGCCCAGCTGCTGCGCGGGGTCGCCGACGTCCTCGGCGCCGACCCCGCGGACCCGGCCGGCCCCGCCGACCGCGCCCCGGGCCCGCTGCTCGCGCAGGCCCTGACCCGCGCCGCCGAGGAGGCCTACCGGGCCGTCGCGCACCCGGTCGAGGGCACCATGCTCACCGTCGCCGGAGCCGCCGCCCGGGCCGGCGCCGCCGCGGGGACCGCGGCCGCCACCGCCGCCGAGGTGGCCCGCGCCGCCTATGACGGGGCCCGCGCCGCCCTCGCCGAGACCCCGGGCCAGCTGGCCGAGCTCGGGAAGGCCGGAGTGGTCGACGCCGGGGGCTGCGGCCTGGTCGCCGTACTCGGTGCCCTGTGGCAGGCGCTGTCCGGCCAGGAACCCGCCGCCGAACCGGTGCGCGGCCCCGCCGTGCCCGTGCCCCTGGCGCTGGACCCGGAGCCCTGCGGGCAGGAGCAGGGCGGCCCCGCGTACGAGGTGGTCTACCTGCTGGAGGCATCCGGCGAGGCCGTCGCCGGGCTCCGCTCCGGCCTCGACCTGCTCGGCGACTCCCTGGTGGTGGTCGGCGGCGACGGGCTGTGGAACGTCCACGTGCACGTCGACGACCCCGGCGCGGCCGTCGAGGCCGGCGTCGAAGCCGGCCGGCCGTACCGCATCCGCATCACCCACTTCGGCGACCAGCGCCGCCGCGCTGCCGCCCCGCGGGCCCAGCGGGCCGTCGTCGCCGTCGTGCAGGGCGAGGGCCTGGCCGCCCTGTGCGGGGAGGCCGGCGCCACCACCGTCCTGGCCCGCCCCGGGGAGCAGCCCGCCGCCGCCGAGCTGCTCGACGCCGTCCGCCGGGCCCACGCCCGCGAGGTCGTCCTGCTGCCCGGCAGCCCCGAGCTGCGCGCCGCCGCCGCGGCCGCCGCCGAACAGGCCCGCGCCGAAGGGGTGCGGGTCGCCGTGATCCCCACCCGCTCCGCCGTCCAGAACCTGGCCGCCCTCGCCGTCCACGACCCGGACGGCAGCTTCGACGAGGACGTCGTCGCCATGACCGCCGCCGCCGGCGCCACCCGCTACGGGGAACTGGCCGTCGCCGAACGGCAGTCCTTCACCTCCGCCGGGATCTGCCAGGCCGGGGACGTCCTCGGGCTCATCGACGGGGACGTCGCCGTCATCGGCGCGGGCCTGCCCGAGACCGCCGAGGCCGTCCTGAAGCGGATGCTCGGCTCCGGCGGCGAACTGGTCACCCTCGTCCTGGGCCCCGAGGTCCCGGACACCCTGGCCGCACGCCTGGAGGCGTACGTCCAGCACGCGCACCTGGCCGTGGACACCGTCACCTACCGCGGCGGCCGCTGGTCGGCGCCCCTGCTCATCGGAGTCGAATAGCGGCCTTGTCACAGCGATGGTGTGCAATGGAACACGTGCCCGCGCTCGACGAAGACCTCAAGAAGACCCTCGGCCCCGCCACCGCCAAGGTGCTGGCCGAGCAGCTCGGCCTGCACACGGCCCTGGACCTGCTCCACCACTACCCGCGGCGGTACGCCGAGCGCGGCGAGCTGACCTCGCTGGCGGACCTCGCCGACCAGCTCGACGAGCACGTCACCGTCGTCGCCCAGGTCGCCGACGCCCGCCTGCTCACCTACCAGGGAGGCCGCGGCGGCGGGAAGCGCCTCGAAGTCACCATCACCGACGGCAGCGGCCGCCTCCAGCTGGTCTTCTTCGGCGCCGGCGTCCACAAGCCGCACAAGGAGCTGCTGCCCGGCAGCCGCGCCATGTTCGCCGGCAAGGTCTCCCGCTTCAACCACAAGCTCCAGCTCGCGCACCCGGCGTACGAGCCCCTCGGCGCCGACGCCTCCGACCGGGACGCCGCCACCGCCTTCGCCAACCAGCTGATCCCGATCTACCCGGCCTGCGCCAAGCTGGAGTCCTGGAAGATCGCCAAGTGCGTGGACGCCGTACTGCCCAGCGCCCAGGAGGCCGTGGACCCCCTCCCGCCCGCCCTGCGCGAGGGCCGCGGACTCGTCCCGCTCACCGAGGCCCTCCTCAAGATCCACCGCCCCGCGACCAAGGCCGACATCGAGGACGCCCGCCAGCGCCTGAAGTGGGACGAGGCCTTCGTCCTCCAGGTCGCCCTGGCCCGCCGCCGCCACGCCGACTCCCAGCTCCCGGCCGTCGCCCGCCGCGCCACCCCCGGCGGCCTCCTCGACGCCTTCGACGCCAAACTGCCCTTCACCCTCACCGACGGCCAGCAGAAGGTCTCGAAGGAGATCTTCGACGACCTCGCCACCAGCCACCCCATGCACCGCCTCCTCCAGGGCGAGGTCGGCTCGGGCAAGACGCTGGTGGCCCTGCGCGCCATGCTCGCCGTCGTCGACTCCGGCGGGCAGGCCGCCATGCTCGCGCCCACCGAGGTCCTCGCCCAGCAGCACCACCGGTCGATCACCGAGATGATGGGCGAGCTCGCCGAGGGCGGCATGCTCGGCGGCTCCGACCAGGGCACCAAGGTGGTGCTGCTCACCGGCTCCATGGGCACCGCCGCCCGCCGCCAGGCCCTCCTCGACCTGGTCACCGGCGAGGCCGGCGTCGTCATCGGCACCCACGCCCTGATCGAGGACAAGGTGCAGTTCCACGACCTCGGCCTGGTCGTCGTCGACGAACAGCACCGCTTCGGCGTCGAACAGCGCGACGCCCTGCGCTCCAAGGGCAAGCAACCCCCGCACCTTCTGGTCATGACCGCCACCCCGATCCCGCGCACCGTCGCCATGACCGTCTTCGGCGACCTGGAGACCTCCGTCCTCGACCAGCTGCCCGCCGGCCGCTCCCCGATCGCCACCCACGTGGTGCCCGCCAAGGACAAGCCGCACTTCCTCGCCCGGGCCTGGGAGCGGGTCCGCGAGGAGGTGGAGAACGGTCACCAGGCGTACGTGGTCTGCCCGCGGATCGGCGACCAGGAGGACGACCCCGGGAACAAGAAGAAGGCGTCCGCCGAGGACGAGGCCGAGAAGCGGCCGCCGCTGGCCGTGCTGGAGATCGCCGAACAGCTCACCAGGGGCCCCCTCGCCGGACTGTCCGTCGAGGTCCTGCACGGGCGGATGGACCCCGCCGACAAGGACGACGTGATGCGCCGCTTCGCCGCCGGCGAGGTCAAGGTGATGGTCGCCACCACCGTCATCGAGGTCGGCGTGAACGTCCCCAACTCCACCGTCATGGTGATCATGGACGCGGACCGCTTCGGCGTCTCCCAGCTCCACCAGCTGCGCGGCCGCGTCGGCCGGGGCTCCGCCCCGGGCCTGTGCCTGCTGGTCAGCGAGATGCACGAGGCCAGCCCCGCCCGGGCCCGGCTCGCCGCCGTCGCCGCCACCCTCGACGGCTTCGAGCTCTCCCGGATCGACCTGGAACAGCGCCGCGAGGGCGACGTCCTCGGCCAGGCCCAGTCCGGCGTCCGCTCCTCGCTGCGCATGCTCGCCGTCATCGAGGACGAGGAGGTCATCGCCCAGGCCCGGGAGGAGGCCACCCGCGTCGTCGCCGCCGACCCAGAGCTGGAGCAGCTGCCCGGGCTGCGCACCGCGCTGGACGCCCTGCTGGACGCCGAGCGGGAGCAGTACCTGGAGAAGGGCTGAGGCGCACGACCTATCGTTGGAGGCCAGAACGGAGGCCAGGGCCTCCACCGACCGTCCCAGCGAAGGACCCCAGATGACCCGCGTGATCGCCGGCACCGCCGGCGGGCGGCGGCTGGCCGTGCCGCCCGGCACCGGCACCCGCCCGACCTCCGACCGGATGCGCGAAGGGCTCTTCTCCACCTGGGAGTCCCTGCACGGCGTCGACGGCTCCCGCGTCCTCGACCTCTACGGCGGCTCCGGCGCCGTCGGGCTGGAGGCCCTCTCCCGGGGCGCCTCCCACACCCTGCTGGTCGAGGCCGACGCCAAGGCCGCCAAGGCCATCCGGGACAACATCAGGACCCTGGGCCTGCCCGGCGCCGAATTCCGGGCGGGCAAGGCCGAGCAGATCGTGGTCGCCGCCGCCCCCGGGGACCCGTACGACATCGTCTTCCTGGACCCGCCGTACGCCGTCGAGCACGCCGATCTTGGCGAGATCCTCCTCACACTCCGCGCCAATGGCTGGCTCACGGACGATGCGCTCGTCACGGTGGAGCGCAGCACGAGGAGCGGTCCGTTCCCGTGGCCGGAGGGGTTCGAGCCGCTGCGTTCGCGCAAGTACGGCGAAGGCACCCTTTGGTACGGTCGCGCCGCTTTCACCAGCGAAGACTCATGAACGAAGGAGTTCAGTTGCGCCGCGCCGTCTGTCCGGGATCCTTCGACCCCATCCACAACGGACACCTCGACGTCATCGGACGCGCCGCCAGGCTGTACGACGTCGTGCACGTCGCCGTGATGATCAACAAGTCCAAGCAGGGCCTGTTCACCATCGAGGAGCGGATCGAAATGATCCGCGAGGCGACCGCCGACTACGGCAACGTCGAGGTCGAGTCCTTCCACGGGCTGCTCGTCGACTTCTGCAAGCAGCGCGACATCCCGGCCATCGTCAAGGGCCTGCGCGCGGTCAGCGACTTCGACTACGAGCTCCAGATGGCCCAGATGAACATGGGACTGTCGGGCGTCGAAACGCTGTTCGTCCCGACCATCCCGACCTACAGCTTCCTGTCGTCCTCCCTGGTCAAGGAAGTCGCCACCTGGGGCGGCGACGTGGCCCACCTGCTCCCCGCGCACGTCCACGCGGCACTGGTCGAACGGCTGCGCGCGAAGTGACCCGGCGCCGGACGGGCCGGTCTTCCCCGGCCCGTCCCGCGCGTCCGTCCGGGGGCCCTACAGTCGTCTCTCGTCAGTCCTAGGCCGAGAGAGCGCGAGCCCCCCATGGACGTACAGAAGAAGCTGGACGAGATCGTCGCGGCCGTGGGCGGAGCCCGCACCATGCCGATGTCCGCCTCCTGCGTGATCAACCGCGCGGAACTCCTCGCCCGGCTCGAAGAGGTGCGGGAGGCCCTGCCCGGCTCGCTCGCCCAGGCCCGGGAAGTCATTGGCGGGCGCGAACAGATGGTCGACGAGGCCCGCCGGGAGGCGCAGCGCATCATCGAGGCCGCCCACGCCGAGCGGGGCTCGCTGGTCTCCGGCACCGAGATCGCCCGCCGCGCGCAGGGCGAGGCCGACCGGATCCTGGCCGAGGCCCGCCGGGAGGCCGCCGAGATCCGGGCCGAGGCCGACGAGTACGTCGACAGCAAGCTCGCCAACTTCGAGGTCGTGCTCAGCAAGACCATCGGCTCGGTGGACCGGGGCCGGGAGAAGCTGCTCGGCCGCGGACCGGGTACGGACGGGCACGGCCGCGACGACAGCGGCGCCCCCGAGCCCAGCCCCGACCCGGAGACCCGGCGCGAGCAGGCGGACGCGTACGTGGACCAGAAGCTCGCCACCTTCGAGGCGGTGCTCTCCAAGACCCTGGATGCCGTCGGCCGGGGCCGCCAGAAGCTCCTGGGCCGGGTGCCCGACGACGACCTCGGCGCCCACATGGCCGCCCAGGACGCCGCCGGGGCCCAGGGGGCCCGCCCGTCGAGCGACGCGGAGTTCCTGGCCGGCCTGGCGGACCCGGGCCCCGCGCCGCTGCCGCTGCCCGCCCAGCCGGAGCCGGTCTACGAGGCCTACGCCGCCGCGTACCCCGCGCAGCCCGCAGCCCACCCCCAGCAGGACGGCTACGCGTACCAGGACCCGTACGCGGGCTACCAGCAGCAGCAGCCGCAGCCGGACCCCTACCCCGGTGCAAGCACCGGCTCCACCGGAGCGGCTTACGCCGCGCACTACGATGCGCAGCAGCCCGACCCCTACGCCTTCTACCAGCAGCCCCAGCACCCCCAGCAGCCGGCGCTCGACGAGACCAGCCTCTTCGACACGAGCATGATCAACCTGGACCGGCTGCACCAGTACGGCCAGGGGCGCTGAGCCCGGATTGGGCTCAGAGCGAAGCGCCGGGTATCCTGGCTCTTCGGTCGCGCGTATGCGTCGCGATCCATGCTGCCCGTGAGCGGCGGAATCTTTGATCTTCAGCGATCTGTGAAAGCAGGAACGGCCCTGAATACCCGCCTCGACCACCGCAACCCCCTCGTGTTCGACACGCACGAGCTGGGTCGGCGTCCTGGTGCCATGCAGCGGCTGTCCCGCGAGATCCCGGCGCCGGCTGACTTCGGTCTCGTCGACGTCATCGGAGTGCCGGAAGGCGCGCCGCTGAAGCTCAACCTCCGCCTCGAGTCGGTCATGGAAGGGGTGCTTGTCACAGGCACCGTCCGTGCATCGGCGACGGGGGAGTGCGTAAGGTGTCTGGAGACCGTCGAGCGAGAGTTCAAGGCGGACTTCCAGGAGATGTTCTCGTACCCTGACGCCGACGACCGGGGCCGCCCCAAGGCGGAGCCGGCCGACGACGCCGAGGACGACGAGGACATGCTCTTCCTCGAGGACGGCTTGTTCGACCTCGAACCCGTGCTGCGCGATGTGGTGGTGCTCGCACTGCCCATGCAGCCGGTGTGCCGGGAGGACTGTCTCGGTCTGTGCCCCGATTGCGGGCTCAGCCTGAACGACGACCCGGAGCACCACCACGACGCCGTCGACATCCGTTGGGCGGCATTGCAGGGACTCGTCACCGATCAGGGCGATGAGAAGGACAACATGAGCGGCACTGCGTCTGACGGAGTTCAGAGCGCCGCCGAGAAGCAGGAGAAGTAGCCGTGGCTGTTCCGAAGCGGAAGATGTCGCGCAGCAACACGCGCCACCGCCGGTCGCAGTGGAAGGCTGCGGTCCCCACCCTGGTTTCGTGTGAGCGTTGCCAGGAGCCGAAGCTCCAGCACATTGCGTGCCCGAGCTGCGGCACCTACAACAAGCGCCAGGTCCTCGAGGTCTGAGCGGCTGGTGAGAGGCGCAATGTCTGAGCTGTCCAACGCTGAGAAGCAGGCAGACAGTAACAACGCGGCCTCGTCCCACACGCTTCTGGAAGGGCGGCTCGGGTACCAACTCGAGTCCGCCCTTCTGGTGCGTGCGCTGACCCACCGTTCGTACGCGTACGAGAACGGCGGCCTGCCCACCAACGAACGCCTGGAGTTCCTCGGGGACTCCGTGCTCGGCCTGGTGGTCACGGACACGCTGTACACCACCCACCCCGACCTGCCGGAAGGCCAGCTGGCCAAACTGCGGGCCGCGGTGGTCAACTCTCGTGCGCTGGCGGAGGTCGGGCGCGGCCTCGAACTCGGCTCCTTCATCCGGCTCGGCCGGGGCGAAGAGGGCACGGGCGGCCGGGACAAGGCCTCCATCCTCGCCGACACCCTTGAAGCGGTGATCGGCGCGGTCTATCTCGACAAGGGCCTCGACGCGGCCTCGGAGCTGGTCCACCGGCTCTTCGACCCGCTCATCGAGAAGTCCTCCAACCTCGGTGCCGGCCTGGACTGGAAGACCAGTCTCCAGGAGCTCACGGCGGCCGAGGGCCTCGGCGTACCGGAATACCTGGTCACCGAGACGGGACCGGACCACGAGAAGACCTTCACCGCTGCAGCCCGCGTCGGTGGTGTCTCGTACGGCACCGGTACCGGCCGCAGCAAGAAGGAAGCGGAGCAGCAGGCCGCGGAGTCCGCCTGGCGCGGCATCCGCACCGCCGCGGACGAGCGCAAGGCGGCGGAAGCCGCTGCCGCCGCAGCTCCGGCACAGGGCGACGGGGCGCCGACGCCCGCCGACCCGGCGCCGGACGCCTGACCGCCTTCTTCTACAGTGACCCCGTCGCACCCCGGTGCGGCGGGGTTTCCTGTTCATGCCGCGCCCCCTCCAGGAGGAACACCATGCCCGAGCTGCCCGAGGTGGAAGTGGTACGGCGCGGCCTGGAGCGGTGGGTGGCCGGGCGGACCGTCGAGGCGGTGGAGGTGCTCCACCCCCGGGCCGTACGCCGGCACCTGGCGGGCGGCCCCGACTTCGCGGCGCGCCTGGCGGGGCAGACCATCGGGGTGCCCCGGCGGCGCGGGAAGTACCTGTGGCTGCCGCTGGAGGGCCGGGACCTGTCCGTTCTCGGCCACCTCGGGATGAGCGGGCAGCTCCTGGTGCAGCCGGCCGAAGCCCCCGACGAGAAGCACCTGCGGATCCGGCTGCGCTTCGCCGACGACACGGGCACCGAACTGCGCTTCGTCGACCAGCGCACCTTCGGCGGGCTGTCGCTGCACGAGACCGTCCCCGGCAGCGCCGAGGGACTGCCGGACGTGATCGCGCACATCGCCCGCGACCCCCTGGACCCCCTCTTCGACGAAGGGGCCTACCACCTGGCGCTGCGCGCCAAGCGGACCACCGTCAAGCGGGCGCTGCTGGACCAGTCGCTGATCAGCGGGGTCGGCAACATCTACGCCGACGAGGCGCTGTGGCGCGCCAAACTGCACTACGAACGCCCCACCGCGACCCTCACCCGCCCCCGGAGCGCGGAACTCCTCACGCACGTGCGGGAGGTCATGAACGCCGCGCTCGCCGTCGGCGGGACCAGCTTCGACAGCCTGTACGTCAACGTGAACGGCGAGTCCGGCTACTTCGACCGGTCGCTCGACGCCTACGGGCGCGAGGGCGAGCCCTGCCGCCGCTGCGGCACCCCCATGCGCCGCCGGGCCTGGATGAACCGGTCCAGCTACTTCTGCCCGCGCTGTCAGCGGCCGCCGCGCGCCGCGTCGTAGGCCTCCCGGGAGGCGAGCACCTCGTCCATGCTGCCCTCCAGCAGCTGGATCAGGGCGCGCAGGCGGTCGGCGACCTCACGGCCCAGGGGGGTCAGCTCGTAGTCGACGCGGGGCGGGTTGGTCGGCTGCGCCTCGCGCAGCACGATCCCGTCGCGCTCCAGGGCGTGCAGCGTCTGGGCGAGCATCTTCTCGCTCACACCGTCGATCCGGCGGCGCAGCTCGTTGAACCGGCAGGGGCCCTCACGCAGGGCGCCCACGGTGAGGCTGCCCCATCGCCCGGTGACGTGTTCCAGGGTTTCGCGAGAGGGGCAGGCGCGCGCGAAGACGTCGAACGGCAGGTCGGCCGTGACGGCTTCGAGACAGGCGGGGTTCTCCATGAAAACTAGAGTACTCCTGGAGAGCGCTAACTGTCTGCTTGCGCTTTCCAAAAGTTAGTGCTTCGCTTGGTGCAGCGCAGTCCTGCGCCCCGGTCGCACCTGCGCCGCCCGCCGCTTTCGAGGAGAACAACCATGACCGCGAACACCCCCGCCCCCGTCGTCTCCATCGCCTACCACTCCGGCTACGGGCACACCGCCGTCGTCGCCGAGGCCGTGCGGACGGGTGCCGCCGACTCGGGCGCGACGGTCCACCTGATCAAGGTCGACGAGATCACCGACGCCGAGTGGGAGCTGCTGGACGGGTCGGACGCGATCATCTTCGGCTCGCCGACCTACATGGGCACCGCCTCGGGCGCCTTCCACGTCTTCGCCGAGGCCACCTCGAAGCGCTGGTTCGGCGACGCCTGGCAGGACAAGGTCGCGGCCGGCTTCACCAACTCGGGCTCCAAGAGCGGCGACAAGCAGCACACCCTGCAGTTCTTCCAGGTCCTGGCCGGGCAGCACGGCATGAGCTGGGTCAACCTGGGCCTGAAGGCGGGCTGGAACGTCACCACGGGCTCCGAGAACGACCTGAACCGCCTCGGCTTCTTCTCCGGCGCGGCCGCCCAGACCAACAACGACGAGGGTCCGGACGCCGTCCACAAGGCCGACATCGCCACCGCCGAGCACCTGGGCCGGCGCGTCGCCGAGCACACCCGCGTGGTCCTCGCGGGCCGGGCGGCCCTGGCGGCGGCTCAGGCCTGACCTCCCCCGCGCCTGCGCGTACGCGGACGGGGGGGGCCCCCCCCGGGAGGCGGCCCCCGCCCCGCACCACCCCCGCGCCCCGA
>NZ_JBNNPF010000069.1:0-17941 GCF_050275515.1 Streptomyces sp. NPDC004126
GTTTTTTCCCGCCGCGGGGGGGGGGGGGGGGCGGGGGCCCCCCCCCCCCCCCCGGAACGGTGGAAGGGCGGGTAGGGGACCGCTCCGCGCAGCGGCGCCCAGGCTCGGCGGCGCACCCGCGCGGCTGGCAGCGGGCGTGCACGCCGCACCGGGCGGCCACGCAGCAGGGAGCGGCCGCGGACCGGGCGGCCGCGCCGCACCCGGGGGCGGCCCCACCGCCGGCGCCGCCTCCGGGTACCGCGCCGCGCGGCGACCGGTGCGGGTCCGCCCGGCCCGGGGGGAGTGGTACGGCCCGGGCGGACCCGTGTCACCGGCGGAGCCGTTCCGGACCGGGCCGGTGGACGGGCCCGGTACGGAAGCGGCCCGGCCCCGGCGGGGTCCGGCGACCAACCGGACCGCGGCGGAGCCGTGGTGCGCCGCCCGCGCCCGCCATGGAGTGTCGGGCAGACAGCAGGGGCGGGCGGCGCGGTGCCGGGTCGTCGCACTGTACGAGGGGGAGCCGACGACCGGGCGGCCTCCTTGGCGAGGCTCTTAAGTGAACCGCCCCGGACCCCCCGAGCGGCAGGGTGCGCAACGCATTTATGCGCGCACTCGGTTCACACCCCGTGTGAAGGAAACCCGGAACGCCCCCGCGCGCACCGCTCAGCCACTAGCCTGAAGCGGACGAGCCCTTGGAGGGGCCCATGCAGCCCAATGCACTGCTCGACGCCCTCCTCGCAGAGGCGGGCATGTCCCACGCCGGACTCGCCGCGCATGTCAACCAGGCGGGCCGGTCCCGCGGACTCGCGCTGCGCTACGAACACACGGCGGTCTCCCGCTGGCTGAAGGGGCAGCGCCCCCGCGGCCAGGTGCCCGACCTGATCTGCGAGGTGCTGGGCGGGCGGCTGCAACGGCCCGTCGGGCTCGACGACATCGGGCTCGGGATCCCCGGCCGGCAGAGCCCGCACGGCACCCGGCTCAGCGGCTTCGTCGACCGCGCCACCGCCCTGTGGCGCTCCGACGAGCTGGGCCGGCCCGCGCAGCTCACGGCGCAGGCCCTCACCGGCACCCCGGCCGTGATCCCGGTGTGGGAGTGGGAGAACCCGCCCGAGGACGCCGACGTGTCCCGGGTGGGGCGGCAGCGGATCGGGCCCGAGCACATCGAGGTCCTGCGGGCCGCCCGGGTGCACTACGAGCTGATGTACCGCCGGGCCGGCGGGATGGCCACCCGGGCCCGGATCGTGCGCTTCCTCGGCAGCGAGACCGCCCCGATGCTGCGCGGGACCTACTCCGACGAGGTCGGCCGCCCGCTGCACCGGGCCACCGGGTCCCTGGTGGCGGTCGCGGGGATCTGCGCGTACGACTCCGACGCCCACGGCCTGGCCCAGCGCTACTTCCACCAGGCGCTGCGGCTCGCCAAGGCCAGCGGGGACCGGGGGCTCGGGGCGTACGTGATCGCCCTGCTCGTCAACCAGTCGCTGCACCTGAAGGAGTACCGCCAGGCGGTGGCCTTCGCGGAGGCCGCGCTGCGCGCGGCCGGCCCGGACACCACCCCGGCGCTGGGGGCCGACCTCTACGCGATGCAGGCCAAGGCCTACGCGCAACTCGGCGACACCGCCGCGGCGTTGGCGTGCATCCGGCGCGCCGAGGCGGCCGCCGAGCGGATCAGGCCCGGCACCGAGCCCGCCGAGACCGGCTACGTCCAGCCCGGGCTGGTCAACGTACAGGTGGCGGAGGCCCTGCTCAGCCTCGGGGACCTCGCGGGGGCGCACGAACAGGCGGCCGAGGCGGTGGGGACCCCGGCGCACGACCGGGGGCGGGTGCACCGCCTCGCGATGCTGTGCGAGATCCAGCTGCGGCAGGGGGAGGCCGACCGGGCGGTGGCCTCGGCGGCCGAAATGGCCGAGCGGGCCAAGGGGATGGAGTCGCTGCGCCTGCGGGACCGGCTGAGGGCCGTCCGGGAGCAGCTGCTGAACAGCGGGTGCTCCGGCGCGGAGGAGACCGCGTACCTCATCGACGGGGCGCTGCGCGTTCCCCTGTGAGGGCGTCTGCTGCTGCCATGTTGCCACCAACGGATGCGGAAGGTGGCATTACCGTGCAGTGGACGAACCTGAGTGAGCAGACCGTGTACAAGAACCGCTGGTTCGATGTGAACCTCGCGGACGTGGAACTCCCCGACGGCCGGCACCTGGACCACTTCGTCATCCGGCTGCGGCCGGTGGCCGTCGCCACGGCCGTCAACGAGGCCGACGAGGTGCTGCTGCTGTGGCGGCACCGGTTCATCACCGACAGCTGGGGCTGGGAACTGCCCGCCGGGGTGGTCGAGGACGGGGAGTCGGTGGAGGCGGCGGCCGCGCGGGAGATGGAGGAGGAGTCGGGCTGGCGGCCCGGCCCGCTCCACCACCTGATGACCGTGGAGCCCTCCAACGGGCTGACCGACGCCCGCCACCACCTCTACTGGGCGGAGGGGGCCTCGTACGTCGGCGAACCCGAGGACGCCTTCGAGTCCTCGCGCCGGGAGTGGGTCCCGCTCAAGCTGGTCCCGGACATGATCGCGCGCGGGGAGGTCCCGGCCGCCAACATGGCGGCCGGACTCCTCCTGCTGCACCACCTGAGGCTGAACCGCCCCTAGGCCGTTCTCAGCCGTACGGGTAGAAGCCCGAGCCCGTCTTGCGGCCCAGGCGGCCCGCGTCGACCATCCGCTGGAGCAGCGGGGGAGCGGCGTAGAGCGGCTCCTTGTACTCGGCGTACATCGACTCGGCGATCGAGACGATGGTGTCCAGGCCGATCAGGTCGGACAGCTTGAGCGGGCCCATCGGGTGGGCGCAGCCCAGCTCCATGCCGTTGTCGATGTCCTCGCGGCTCGCGATGCCCGACTCGAACATCCGGATCGCGGACAGCAGGTACGGCACCAGCAGTGCGTTGACGACGAAGCCGGACCGGTCCTGGGCGCGGACGGCGTGCTTCTTCAGCACGTCCCGCACCAGGGCCTCGGACCGCTTGACGGTGTCCTCGCTCGTCGTCAGCGCCGGGATCAGCTCGACGAGCCGCTGCACGGGCGCCGGGTTGAAGAAGTGGATGCCGATGACCTGGTCGGGCCGCGAGGTCGCCACGGCCAGCTTGACCAGCGGGATCGAGGAGGTGTTGGAGGCGAGGATAGCGTCCGGGCGGGTGATCACCTGGTCCAGGACCTGGAAGATCTCCGTCTTGACCTGCTCGTTCTCGACGACGGCCTCGATGACGAGGTCGCGGTCGGCGAACTCGCCGAGGTCGGTGGTGAAGGTGAGCCGGGCCAGGGTGGCGTCCCGCTCCTCCTCGCTGATCTTGCCGCGTTCGGCGGCCTTGGTCAGCGAGTTGTGCAGCCGGGCGCGCCCGATCTCCAGGGCCTCCCCGGTGGTCTCGGCGACCTTCACCTCAAGACCGCTGCGGGCGCACACCTCCGCGATGCCCGCGCCCATCTGGCCACAGCCCACCACGCCGACCTTGGTGATGTCGGTCGGGAGGGTAGAGAGGTCCGTCACATCGTGCCTTTCGCTGCTCATCCATCGCGGGTCCCCCGTGTTCGGCAGTGGTAACTGCATCCCGGCGCCCGCCACGCCCCCCGACGTTACTCCCGCGTTGCCCCCGTCGGCGGCCCGGGGCGGGGCATGCTGTGCCCACGCAGAGGATTGTCACGGAGAGGAACGGAGTCGTCACATGAGGTACATCGGACGACGGGAACTGCTGGCGGGGGCGGCGGGAGTGCTGGCCACGACGGCCGCGGGCCCCGCGGCGGCGGGGGCCGCGGAGCCCGGGGCGGCAGCGGCGGTACGGGAACCGGCCGGGCCACCGGGGCTGCGCCCGGCGCGGACGGCCGCCGGCGGCCGCGCGGGGACCGCGCAGTTCCGGGGGATGTGGATCGCGACCGTACAGAACGTCGACTGGCCCTCCGAGAGCGGGCTGTCCGCGCGGGAGCAGCGCGCGGAGCTGGTCAAGCTCCTCGACACGGCGGTGGCGCGCCGCCTCAACGCGGTCATCCTCCAGGTCCGCCCGGCCGCCGACGCGTTCTGGCCGTCGACGCGCGAGCCCTGGTCGCAGTGGCTGACCGGGACGCAGGGCAAGGACCCGGGCTGGGACCCGCTGGGCACGGCCGTCGCCGAGGCGCACGCGCGCGGGCTGGAGCTGCACGCCTGGTTCAACCCGTACCGGGTGGCCAACCACACGGACCGCTCCCGGCTCGCCGCCTCGCACCCGGCGCGCCGCAACCCGGGCTGGACCGTCGCCTACGGCGGGAAGCTGTACTACAACCCGGGGCTGCCCGAGGTGCGGGCCTTCGTCCAGGAGGCGATGCTCGACGCCGTGTCCCGCTACCCGGTCGACGCGGTGCACTGGGACGACTACTTCTACCCGTACCCCGTCGCGGGGGAGTACTTCGACGACGACGACGCCTTCGCGGAGCACGGCGGCGCCTTCACCTCCCGTGCCGCATGGCGCCGCGACAACACCGACACCCTGGTGCGCGAGATGTCGCAGAAGCTGCGGGGGCGCAGCCCGGCGGTCCGCTTCGGCATCAGCCCGTTCGCGGTGTGGCGCAACCAGGGCACCGACCGGCTCGGCTCGGCGACCCGGGCGCTGCAGACGTACGACGACCTCTACGCGGACACCCGCAAGTGGGTCCTGCAGCGCTGGGTCGACTACATCGTCCCGCAGGCGTACTGGCACATCGGGAACGCGGCGGCCGACTACGCCGAGGTCGTGCGCTGGTGGGCGAAGACGGTAGCCGGCACCGGGGTGGACCTGTACGTGGGCGAGGCGCTGTACCGCTGCGACGCCCGCAGCTCCACCGCGGCCTGGCGCGACCCCGCCGAGCTGTCCCGGCACCTGACCCTCGCCGGCCGGTACGCGGAGGTCCGCGGCCACGCGTACTTCTCGGGGAAGTACGTGGCCGCGGACCCCAATGGTGCGCTGGCCAGGGTCGTCGCCGACCACTATCCGACGGCCGTGCCGCCGCGCTGACTCAGCGCCAGGTGGCGGACTTGCCCTCGGGCTTGTCCGGGTGGCGGACGACGCAGTCGGGGCCGGGGGACATGACGGCGTCGTGCCCGTCCGGGAAGTGGACCCGGTACGGGGGGGCGCCGTTCTCGCCCAGGACCTCGACGATCTCGCCCACCCTGTCGTGCTGGCCCACGACCCTGCCGTGCTGTACCAGCTGGTCGCCCTCGGTCGCGCGCATCTGCTGACCTCCTCGGAGCCGGTCCGATCCGGTGCCAGTAGTTTAGGCCGATCCGGGGTCATTTGACCCGTTGAGTCATGGTGATGCAGACGAGGACGGCGCAGGCGGCCAGCGGTGTGGCCGGGGACAGGTGCTCGCCGAGGAGCGCCACCGACCACACCAGGGTCAGCAGCGGCTGGGCGAGCTGGAGCTGGCTGGCGCGCGCGGTGCCGATCTCGGCCATGCCCCGGTACCAGACGTAGAGCCCGAGGAAGGTCGAGCCCGCCGCCACCCACACCAGACCGGTCACCCCGTGCCAGTTCAGGTGCACCGGCTCGGACGCCAGCGCGAACGCCGAGCCGGTCAGGCTCAGCGGCAGGCACAGCACCAGCGCCCAGCCGATCACCTGCCAGCCGGGCAGCGAGCGGGCCAGCCGCCCGCCCTCGGTGTAGCCGGCCGCGCACACCAGCAGGGCTCCGAAGAGGTAGGCGTCGCCGGCGGAGGGGGTGCCGCCGCTCTGGGCCAGGGTGAAGACCAGGATCACCAGGGCCCCGGCGACGGCCGCGGCCCAGAAGCGGCCCGACGGGCGGTTGCCCGTGCGCAGTGCCGAGAAGGCGGCGGTGGTCAGCGGGAGCAGCCCCACCACGACGGCGGCGTGCGAGGTGGTGGAGGTCCGCAGGGCCAGCGTGGTCAGCAGCGGGAACCCCACCACGACCCCGCCGGCCACCACGGCGAGCCCGGCCCAGTGCTCCCGGGCCGGCAGCGGCACCCGCCCGGCCAGCAGGAAGCCGCCCGCGACGGCGGCGGCCAGGACGCTGCGCAGTGCGACGAGGGACCAGGGGCCGAAGCTCTCCAGGCCCCAGGTGGTGGCGGGGAAGGTCAGCGAGAAGGTGACCACCCCGAGCAGGGCGAGGGCGGTACCGCTGCGCGCGGCGCTGCGGTGGTCCCCCACCTGCGCCGCTATCGAGGTCCGGAGAGTAGCGCTATTCTGTGCTGTCATGTATGAGCGTAGCAGTGTGGCCGAGCTGGCAGAATCCCTGCGATCTGAACTCGACCGCTACCCGGTAGGTGGAAAGCTCCCGTCGAGTCGGGCCATGGTCGAGCGCTACCGGGTCAGCCCCGTCACCGTCTCCCGGGCCCTCGCGCAGCTCGCCGCCGAGGGACTCGTCGTCACCCGGCCCGGCGCCGGAGCCTTCCGGGCCCACCCGCGTACGAGCGGCCCCGCGCCCGGCGACACCTCCTGGCAGGAGGTCGCCCTCAGCGCCGAGGGTGCCGGGGACGTCGTCCCGCGCTCCGTCGACGCCGGCGGGGTCACGAACTCCCTCGCCGTACCGCCCTCCGGGGTCATCGAGCTCAGCGGCGGCTACCTGCACCCCTCCCTCCAGCCCGAGCGGGCCATGGCGGCGGCCCTGGCCCGCGCCGGACGCCGGCCCGGGGCGTGGGGGCGGCCGCCCATGGAGGGACTGCCGGAGCTGCGCGACTGGTTCGCCCGCGAGATCGGCGGCGCCGCCGCCTCGGTCGGCGCCGCCGACGTGCTGATCACCGCCGGCGGGCAGAGCGCGCTGACCACCGCCGTCCGGGCGCTGGCCCCGCCCGGCGCGCCGATCCTGGTCGAATCGCCCACCTACCCCGGGCTGCTGGCCATCGCCCGCGCCTCCGGCTGCCGGCCGGTACCCGTCCCGATGGACGCCGAAGGGGTCCGGCCGGAGCTGCTGGGCGCCGCCTTCGAAGCCACCGGCGCACGGGTCTTCGTATGCCAGCCGCTGTTCCAGAACCCGACCGGCGCCGTGCTGTCCGCCGCGCGGCGTACCGAGGTGCTGCGCATCGCGCGGGCCGCCGGGGCCTTCGTGGTCGAGGACGACTACGCGCGCAACCTCGCCCACGAGGACGCCGGCCCGCTGCCCGCGACGCTCGCGGCCCAGGACTCCGACGGGGTCGTGGTCCACGTCCGGTCCCTGACCAAGGCCACCTCGCCCAGCCTGCGGGTCGGCGCGCTCGCCGCCCGGGGCCCCGTCCTGGACCGGCTGCGGGCCATCCAGGTCGTCGACAGCTTCTTCGTGCCCCGCCCCCTCCAGGAGGCCGCGCTCGAACTCGTCGGCGCCCCCGCCTGGCCCCGCCACCTGCGGGCCGTCGCCGCCGAGCTGCGCCACCGCCGCGAGGTCCTCGCAGGCGCCCTGCGCAGGGAGCTGCCCGGTGTCGAGCTCACCCACCTGCCCTCGGGCGGCTTCCAGCTCTGGGTGCGCCCCGGCGGGGACGGCGACGAGGCCGGATTCGCGGCGGCCGCCCTGCGCGCCGGGGTGGCGGTCACGCCGGGCCGCCCGTACTTCTGCGCCGAACCGCCCGCCGCGCACGTCCGGTTGAGCTTCGCCGGGGTGTCGGGGCCGGGGGAGCTGGTGGAGGCCGTGCAGCGGCTGCGGGGCGGGCTGCCCGAGGAGCTGCTCGGCAGGCCGGGCGCGGGCGCGTAAACCCCGTTGAGGGGCTGGTGGACCCGATCTAACCTGCGCATATGACCGAGATCGAGATCACCTCCCTGGCCGTCCGACCCGAACTGGCCCCCCGGCTGTGGGACATGGAGGACTCCTGGCCCGCGTTCGCCCAGAACGACCCGATCGCCTGGCTGCTGTACCCGCGCCTGGTGGCCGAGTTCCCCGAGTACGTCTTCATCGCCACCGACGGCGACGAGGTCGTGGCCCGGGCCTTCAGCGTCCCCTTCGCGCTGCACACCCCCGAGCGCGGCGGGGTCCTGCCCGGGCAGGGCTGGGACCGGGTCCTGATGTGGGCCTTCTCCGACCAGCGGCGGGGTGTCCGGCCGGACACGGTCACCGCCCTGGAGATCTCGATCGCCCGCGGCCGGCAGGGCGAGGGCCTCTCCGGCCGGATGCTCACCGTCATGCGCGAGGGCGCCCGCGCCGCCGGGTTCACCGAGGTCGTGGCCCCGGTCCGGCCGAGCGCGAAGCCCGCCGAGCCCGAGACCCCGATGGCGGAGTACGCGTACCGCACCCGCGAGGACGGGCTGCCGTACGACCCGTGGCTGCGGGTCCACGTCCGCGCGGGGGCGGTCATCGACTCGGTGGCCCCGGTGTCGATGACCATCAGCGGCACCCTCGACCAGTGGCGGGGGTGGACCGGGCTGCCCTTCGACACCCCGGGCCCGGTCCGCGTCCCCGGCGCGCTCAGCACCGTCCACTGCGACCCGGAGCACGACCGCGCGGTCTACGTGGAGCCGAACGTCTGGGTCCGCCACCCGCTCGGCGCCGCCCCGGCCTCCTCCGCGTGATCGCGGTCCGCGCCGCCGGCCCGGGTGACGGCGACGCCCTCGGCGAGATCCACTCCGCCGCCTGGGAGGCCGCGTACGCGCCCTTCTTCGCGCCGGAGTTCGCCGCCGAGGGCGTCCGCAGCCGGCGCACCCGCTGGCACGCGCGGCTCGCCGAGGACCCGCGGACGCTGCTGCTGGCCGAGGCCGGCGGCCGCCCCCTGGCCATGTCCTGGTCCGCCGCCTCCGGGACCCGGCCGGGCTTCGCCGAGATCCTCAGCTTCTACGCCCACCCCGACGGCTGGGGCACCGGCGCCGCCGCGGTCCTGATGGAGGCGACGCTGGCCCGGCTGCGCGCGGACGGCTTCGCCCGCGCCCACCTGTGGACCCTGCGGGACACCCCGCGGTCCCGCCGGTTCTACGCCAAGTGCGGCTTCACCGGGACCGGTGCGGTACGGGGCGCGGACTTCGGCGACGGCCACCCGCTTGAGCAGGTCGAGTACGAGCGGGAGTGTTGAGTCAGGACCCCTTTCGGACAGGGTGACGGCGACGAGGAAGGGCTTTGCATAAAACTGCATAGGTACGTATAGTCATGCCATCGAGGAGGAGGGTCCGATGGTGGTACGTGTAGCGGTGGCCGGAGCGAGCGGATACGCGGGCGGTGAAGTCCTGCGCCTGCTGCTCTCGCACCCCGAGGTCGAGATCGGCGCGCTGACCGGCCACTCCAACGCCGGACAGGCCTTCGGCCCCCTCCAGCCGCACCTCGGCCCGCTCGCCGGACGGACCCTGGAGGCGACCACGCCCGAGGTCCTCGCGGGCCACGATGTCGTCTTCCTGGCCCTGCCCCACGGGCAGTCCGCCGCCGTCGCCGCCCAGCTCGGCGACGAGGTCCTCGTCGTCGACATGGGCGCCGACCACCGGCTGAAGGACCCGGCCGACTGGGACAGGTTCTACGGCGCCCCGCACGCCGGCACCTGGCCCTACGGGCTCCCCGAGCTCCCCGGCGGCCGGGCCGCCCTCGCCGGGACCAAGCGCATCGCCGTCCCCGGCTGCTTCCCGACCGCCGTCTCCCTCGCCCTCTACCCCGCCTACCAGGCGCGGCTCGCCGGGCCCGAGGCCGTGATCGTCGCCGCCACCGGCACCTCCGGCGCCGGCAAGGCCCTCAAGCCGCACCTGCTCGGCTCCGAGGCCATGGGCACCGTGACCCCCTACGGCGTCGGCGGCGCCCACCGGCACACCCCCGAGATGGTGCAGAACCTCTCCCCGCTCGCCGGGGAGAAGGTCTCCGTCTCCTTCACCCCCCACCTGGTGCCCATGCCGCGCGGCATCCTCGCCACCTGCTCCGCCAAGGCCCTGCCCGGCACCACCGCGGAGTCGCTGCGCGCCGCGTACGAGAAGGCCTACGCCGACGAGCCCTTCGTCCGGCTCCTCCCCGAGGGCCAGTGGCCCACCACCAAGGCCGTGTACGGCTCCAACGCCGTCCACGTCCAGGTCGCGTACGACGAGTCCGCCCAGCGGATCATCGCCATCAGCGCGATCGACAACCTCACCAAGGGCACCGCCGGCGGCGCGGTGCAGAGCATGAACATCGCCCTCGGGCTCCCCGAGGCACTGGGTCTTTCCACGATTGGAGTGGCGCCGTGAGCGTGACGGCTGCACAGGGATTCACGGCGGCGGGCATCGCCGCCGGGATCAAGGCGAACGGCAACCCCGACCTGGCCCTCGTGGTCAACAACGGGCCGCGACTGGCCGCCGCGGGCGTCTTCACCTCCAACCGCGTCAAGGCCGCCCCCGTGCGCTGGTCCGAGCAGGTCCTGCGCGGCGGCACCGTCAGCGCGGTGGTCCTCAACTCCGGCGGCGCCAACGCCTGCACCGGCCCCAAGGGCTTCCAGGACACCCACGCCACCGCCGAGAAGGTCGCCGCCGTTCTGGGCGGCGAGCACAACGCCGGCGAGATCGCCGTCGCCTCCACCGGCCTGATCGGCGTCCTGCTGCCCATGGACAAGCTGCTCCCCGGCATCGAGACGGCCGCCGCCGCCCTCTCCGCCGACGGCGGAGAGGACGCGGCCGTCGCCATCAAGACCACCGACACCGTCCACAAGACGGCCACCGTCTCCCAGGAGGGGTGGACCGTCGGCGGCATGGCCAAGGGGGCGGGCATGCTCGCCCCGGGCCTGGCCACCATGCTCGTCGTCCTCACCACCGACGCCGACCTCGACAGCGCCACCCTCGACAAGGCGCTGCGGGACGCGACCCGCACCACCTTCGACCGGGTCGACTCCGACGGCTGCATGTCCACCAACGACACCGTGCTGCTGCTCGCCTCCGGAGCCTCCGGACAGGTCCCCGCGTACGAGGCCTTCGCCGACGCCGTGCGCACCGTCTGCGACGACCTCGCCCGCCAGCTGATCGGCGACGCCGAGGGCGCCAGCAAGGACATCCGCATCGAGGTGATCGGCGCGGCCAGCGAGCAGGACGCGGTCGAGGTCGGCCGGTCCATCGCCCGCAACAACCTGCTCAAGTGCGCCATCCACGGCGAGGACCCCAACTGGGGCCGCGTCCTGTCCGCCATCGGCACCACGAAGGCGGCCTTCGACCCGGACCGGCTGAACGTCGCCATCAACGGCGTCTGGGTCTGCAAGAACGGCTCCGTCGGCGAGGACCGCGACCTGGTGAGCATGAAGGACCGCGAGGTCCGCATCACCGCCGACCTGTCCACCGGCTCCGAGTCCGCGGTCATCTGGGCCAACGACCTGACCGCCGAGTACGTCCACGAGAACAGCGCGTACAGCTCATGAGCACCGCGAGGCGCCACACCGCGCTCCCCAAGGCCGAGATCCTCATCGAGGCGCTGCCCTGGCTCACCCGCCACAACGGCAAGGTCGTCGTCATCAAGTTCGGCGGCAACGCCATGATCGACGAGGATCTGAAGGCGGCCTTCGCCCAGGACGTCGTCTTCCTGCGCCAGGCCGGCCTGCGGCCCGTCGTCGTGCACGGCGGCGGCCCGCAGATCAACGCCCAGCTCGACAAGCAGGGCCTGGTCAGCGAGTTCAAGGCCGGCCTGCGGGTCACCACCCCGGAGGCCATGGACGTCGTACGCATGGTCCTGGCGGGCCAGGTCCAGCGGGAGCTGGTCGGCCTGCTCAACCAGCACGGGCCGCTCGCCGTCGGCATGACCGGCGAGGACGCCCACACCATCACCGCCACCAAGCACACCCCGCGGATCGGGGGCGAGGCCGTCGACATCGGCCGGGTCGGCGAGATCACCGCCATCGACACCGGCGCGATCGAGGCCCTGCTCGCGGACGGCCGGATCCCGGTCATCTCCTCCATCGCGCGCAGCGCCGACGACGGCCACGTGTACAACGTGAACGCCGACACGGCCGCGGCCGCGCTCGCCGCCGCACTCGGCGCCGAGACGCTGATGGTCCTCACCGACGTCGAGGGCCTCTACGCGGACTGGCCCAACAGCGACGAGGTCATCAGCCGGCTCACCGTCAGCGAGCTGGAGAAGCTGCTGCCCGAGCTGTCCAGCGGCATGGTGCCGAAGATGGAGGGCTGCCTGCACGCCGTGCGCGGCGGCGTCAGCACCGCCCGGGTGATCGACGGGCGGGTCCAGCACTCGATCCTGCTGGAGATCTTCACCGACGAGGGAATCGGCACGATGGTCGTGCCCGACGCACAGGGAGGGGACAGCGCGTGAGCGCCAACCAGGGGACGGCCGGTCAGGAGACCGGCAACCAGCGCTACGCCGCCCGCTGGGAGGGGGCGCTGACCAACAACTACGGCACCCCCGCGCTGGCCCTCGTACGCGGTGAGGGCGCGCAGGTCTGGGACGCGGACGGCAACCAGTACACCGACTTCGTCGGCGGCATCGCGGTCAACGCCCTCGGCCACGCCCACCCGGCGGTCGTCTCCGCCGTGACCGAGCAGATCACCACCCTCGGCCACGTCTCCAACCTCTACGCCTCCGAGCCCGTCCTCGCACTCGGCGAGCGGCTGCTCCAGCTCTTCGGCCGCGAGGGCCGCGTGTTCTTCTGCAACTCCGGCGCGGAAGCGGTCGAGGCGGTCTACAAGATCGGTCGGCTGACCGGGCGGACCCACATGGTCGCCACCGGCGGCGGCTTCCACGGCCGGACCATGGGCGCCCTCGCCCTCACCGGCCAGCCCGGGAAGCAGACGCCCTTCCTGCCGCTGCCCGGCGACGTGACGCACGTCCCCTACGGCGACGTGGAGGCCCTGCGGGCCGCCGTCACCGAGGAGACGGCCTTCGTGCTCATCGAGCCCGTCCAGGGCGAGAACGGCGTGGTCGTCCCGCCCGCCGGCTACCTGACGGCCGCCCGCGAGATCACCCGCGCCACCGGGACGCTGCTCGCCCTCGACGAGGTGCAGACCGGCATCGGCCGCTGCGGCAGCTGGTTCGAGCACCAGCAGCACGAGGGCGTCGAGCCCGACCTCGTCACGCTCGCGAAGGGTCTCGGCGGCGGTCTGCCCATCGGCGCGGTGGCCGCCTTCGGCCCGGCGGCGGACCTGCTCCAGCCCGGCCAGCACGGCACCACCTTCGGCGGCAACCCGGTCGCCTGCGCCGCCGGCCTCGCCGTGATCGACACCATCGCCGCCGAGGGGCTCCTTGACCGGGTCAAGGCCCGCGGCGAGCGGCTGCGCTCCGGAATCGAAGCCTCCGGTCACGGGCTGGTCTCCCACGTCCGCGGGTCCGGCCTGTTGCTGGGTATCGTGCTGACGGAGCCGCTCGCACCGAAGGTGCAGCTCGCGGCCCAGCAGGCCGGATTCCTGGTCAACGCGCCCGCCCCCGACGTGGTACGGCTGATGCCCCCGTTCGTCATCACCGAGGCCGAGGTGGACGCGTTCGTCCGGGCACTTCCCGGCATCCTCGACGAAGCGGGACGATCCGGAGAATGAGACGACGATGAGCCAGGCGCAGGAACCCGAGCAGAACGGCGGCCCCTCCGTCCCGCAGACCCGCACCGCCCGCCACCGCCGGATCGTGGACATCCTCAACCGGCAGCCGGTCCGCTCCCAGAGCCAGCTGGCCAAGCTGCTCGCCGACGACGGGCTGAGCGTCACCCAGGCGACGCTCTCCCGCGACCTCGACGAGCTGGGCGCGGTCAAGATCCGCAACACCGGCGGCGAGCTGATCTACGCGGTCCCCAGCGAGGGCGGCTTCCGCACCCCGCAGGCCCCGCTCGGCGAGTCGGCCAAGGAGGAGCGCATGCGGCGCCTCTCCGGCGAACTGCTGATCTCGGCGGAGGCCTCCGCGAACCTCGTGGTCCTGCGCACCCCGCCGGGAGCGGCCCAGTTCCTCGCCTCGGCGATCGACCAGGCCGAACTCCACGCCATCCTCGGCACCATCGCGGGCGACGACACCCTGATGCTCATCAGCCGCGACCCGGCCGGCGGCCAGGCCCTGGCCGACCACCTGCTGCGGCTGGCGCAGAAGGAGGGCTAGCAGGCCCTCCCTCAGTACCGGGTCACGGCCAGCGGGCCGGCCTCCGTGCCGATCGCGATGTGCGGGCGGCGCCGGGGGTCGGCCCAGCGCAGCAGCTCGCGCATGGCGCCACGGGGGACGGAGACGCAGCCGGCCGTGGCGCCCTTGCCGTCCACGTGCAGGAAGATGCCCGCGCCGCGGCCGCGCACCGGCTCGTCGTAGTTGAAGCCGATGACCAGGGCGTGCGCGTACTGCCGCTCGTACGTCACCAGGTGCTCGGACTCGCCCGGCGCGCAGTCGGCGGGCAGCGGCTCCGTCCAGCGGTTGTAGGCGGCCGAGGCGTTGTCCTGGCACCACCACGAACGGTCCGTCACCCGCCGGTAGGCGTACTCCGTTCCGGCCGGGGCGTGCGCGATGCCGAAGGCGTACGGCAGGTCGTACAGGCCCGCCGGGGTGGTGTTCGTGCCCTGGACCCGGGTCGTGCCCTCGGTCAGGCCGTTCGCCCCGAACCGGGCCGGCGCGCTGCCCGCCTCGAACCAGCGGCCCGCACGCCGGTCCCACCAGGTCAGCACCCCGGTCGTGGACCCGGGCGCCGGGGCGACGGCGGTGATCAGCTGGCTGCCGCCGCCGGTGTCGGCGAGCCGGGCCGGCAGCGGGTCCGGGCCGTACGGGAAGAGGCCGGCGAGGATCAGCGAGCCCGTGAGCAGGGCGGTACGCAGCACACGTCAGACGGTACGGCCGGCGGGCCCGGCCGCCGCGCAGGCAGGCCGGGGCGGGGTGTCACAGCAGCCGCAGCCGCTGGACGTCCAGCACCCGGGCCGCCCGCGCCAGCAGCACGCCCAGCTCCGCCTGGTGCGCCTCCCCCTCGTCGAGGGTGCTGAGCCAGTTCCAGTTGGTCACGGTGCTCCGCGCGTACAGGCCCAGCACCGGATCCGGGTCCGTCATCATGGCCACGGAGGCCCGCAGTTCGGCGCTCCCGCCCCGGCCGCGCAGCAGCCGGAACGCCGCCCGGCGGACGTGCAGCGGCCACTCGGGGCCGGTCCGCTCCGCCAGCGCGGCGGAGTCCAGCCGCTCGGCCACCCGGAGCAGGCTGGACGCGGCCTCGCGGGACACCGAGGGGGACGGGTCGTCCAGCAGCGCGAGCAGGACCGCGTCCTCGACGTCGAGGCCCAGCGCGCGCAGCCCGGCCACGGCGGCGGCCCGTACCGGGCCCTCGGGGTGGTCCAGCAGGGCGTGCAGCAGCGGCCCGTCGTCCTGTCCGGCCACCTCCCGGAAGCCCGCCACCGCGTACCGGGTCACCCGCCGCCGGTCCGTGACGAGCGCGCGGTAGTGCGCGTACGGGTCGCCGCCGTCCTGCCCCAGCAGCCAGCGGGCGCAGGCCCGTACCCGGCCGGCCCGGTCCGTCAGGTGGTCCACCGCCTCGGCCGCCCGCCCGGCCCGGCGCAGCGCGGTGACCCCGGCGGCCCGCACCGCGACGAAGCGGGAGCCGAGCAGGGCGTCGACCGCGCCGTCGTCCGGTCCGCCGGCGGCCATCGCCGCCAGGGCGGCGTCGGTCCAGGTCCGGCCGGTCACCGGATCGCGGTCGGTGGCGGCCCGCCGGGCGAGCTCCCGGGCGTCGTAATGCCCGCAGGCGGCGGCGACCCGGGCCGCGAAGCGGCGCGTCGGCCGGTCGGCGCTGCCCGCCAGACGGTCGATCATGCCCCCGCGCTGCCGGGGGGTCAGCGAGTTCCAGCTCCAGGTCGTCGAGGCCAGCCCGGGGCGCCACCACGCCGCGAGGAGGGAGTACCGGCCGCTCACGGCGGCCTCCAGCTGCTCCACGCCCCAGCCCCCGTGCTCGCGGCCGCCCAGCCGCAGGGCGAGCGGGACGAGTGCCGTCAGCACGTGGGCGGGGTCGTCGGCCATCGGCAGGTTCAGCACCCGGCGGGCCCGGTCCCGGTTGCCGACGGGGTGGTGGGCCACCGCCCGGCCCAGCACCCTGCGGGCGCGGTCGCGGACCTGGGGGACCCAGTCGGCGCACCGGATCAGCACGAGCGCCAGTGGCGGGTGGCGCCACGCGGCGAGCGCGGCCATGCGCACCCGCCCGTCGGGGTGGCACAGCCGGGCCTCCAGCCGGCCGCTGCCCTCCCACGGGCCGCAGTCGCGCTGGAGGCGGCGCACCTCCTCGTCGAAGGCGATCCAGGCGTCCGGGCCGTTCCCGACGAGCCTGGCGGCCACCGGAGATTCGTCCCCCTCCAGCAGGCTCCTGGCCACGGTGCGTCCCCATGACGCGTTCTCGGCCGCGCTCCACATACGCCCCTCCCCGGGATCGTTCCGCTCGCGTGATCGTAGGCGGCCGCCGCCGGTCGGCGCCCCCGATATACGGCCTGGTCAGCGCCGGGGCACCGGACCTCGATTGACGAAACATACGGAGCAATGCATAGTTATGCCTACACCCCGGCCGGTCGCGCGTCGCATCGCGCCGTGAATCGTTTGACGCTGTACCGAGACGGCCTCCCCGCTTCCTGCGCGGTGGGGAGACCGTCGCACCACCACCCTCAGAGGAGCAGTAGCTGTGAGCAGCAACAACGGTGACGTCCGGCTCTGGGGCGGCCGGTTCGCCGACGGCCCGTCCGAGGCCCTCGCGAAGCTGTCCGCGTCGGTCCACTTCGACTGGCGCCTCGCGCCGTACGACATCGCCGGCTCGCGCGCCCACGCCCGCGTGCTCGCCAAGGCGGGCCTGCTCACGGCCGAGGAGCTCGACCGCATGATCGCGGGCCTGAACCGGCTGGAGGCGGACGTCGCCGACGGCTCCTTCACCGGCACCATCGCCGACGAGGACGTGCACACCGCCCTGGAGCGCGGCCTGCTGGAGCGCCTCGGCCCCGACCTCGGCGGCAAGCTGCGCGCCGGCCGCTCCCGCAACGACCAGGTGGCCACCCTCTTCCGGATGTACCTGCGCGACCACGCGCGGATCATCGGCGGACTGGTCGCCGACCTCCAGGACGCGCTCGTCGGCCTCGCCGAGGCGCACCCGGACGTGGCGATGCCGGGGCGGACGCACCTCCAGCACGCGCAGCCCGTCCTGTTCGCCCACCACGTACTGGCCCACGTCCAGTCCCTGTCCCGGGACGCGGAGCGGCTGCGGCAGTGGGACACCCGTACGGCCGTCTCCCCGTACGGCTCCGGCGCCCTGGCCGGCTCCTCGCTCGGCCTGGACCCGGAGGCGGTCGCGGCCGACCTGGGCTTCGAGCGGGGCTCGGTCGGCAACTCGATCGACGGCACGGCCTCGCGGGACTTCGTCGCCGAGTTCGCGTTCGTCACCGCGATGATCGGGATCAACCTGTCCCGGATCGCCGAGGAGATCATCCTGTGGAACACGAAGGAGTTCTCCTTCGTCACCCTCCACGACGCCTTCTCCACCGGCTCCTCGATCATGCCGCAGAAGAAGAACCCGGACATCGCGGAGCTGGCGCGCGGCAAGTCGGGGCGCCTCATCGGCAACCTGACCGGCCTGCTGGCCACCCTCAAGGCGCTGCCCCTGGCCTACAACCGGGACCTCCAGGAGGACAAGGAGCCGGTCTTCGACTCCTGCGACACCCTCGAAGTCCTGCTGCCGGCCTTCACCGGGATGATGGCCACCCTCACGGTCAACCGGGAGCGGATGGAGGAGCTGGCCCCGGCGGGCTTCTCGCTCGCCACCGACATCGCCGAGTGGCTGGTCAAGCAGGGCGTGCCCTTCCGGGTCGCGCACGAGGTCGCCGGCGAGTGCGTCAAGGAGTGCGAGGGGCTCGGCATCGAGCTGGACGAGCTCACGGACGAGCAGTTCGCGAAGATCTCGGAGCACCTGACCCCCGAGGTCCGTACCGTCCTCAACGTCCCCGGAGCGCTCGCCTCCCGCAACGGCCGCGGCGGCACCGCCCCGTCGGCGGTCGCGGTCCAGCTCACCGAGCTGAAGGCCGACCTGGTCATCCAGCACGCCTGGGCGGTCCACAAGCAGTAGCCGCAGCGCCCGCAGGGGCGGTGGGGGGGGGGGGGGGCCCCCCCCCCCCCGGGGCGGGGGGGGGGGGGGCGGGCGCGGGGGGGGGGGGTGCGG
>NZ_JBNNPF010000069.1:17951-36735 GCF_050275515.1 Streptomyces sp. NPDC004126
CACCCCGAGCTCCCGCCCGCCCTGGACCCCCCCCCCGCCGGCGCGGTCCACCCCCAGACCCCCCCGCGCCCGCCGGGGCGGTGGGGGCCGTACGGCCCCCACCGCCCCTGCGGCGTGTCCGGGTGTCAGCAGACGACGGTGATCGAGAACGGCCGGTCGCTGTCCACGGCCGCCGTGCCGCCGGCGGACGGCGTGGCGGTGCGGATGAAGAGGGTGTTCCCGTTCACCTGGCCGACCAGGATGGACGAGCTTCCCGGGCCGGGGTCGTTGCCGCCGTTGGTGTTGATGGTGCCGAGCAGGGCGCAGCCGTTCAGGCCGGAGGACGTGGTGATGTTGTAGCGGCCGATGCCGAACTTGTTGATGCCGCTGATGCCCTGGCCGCCGAGGACCTGCCCGTTGGCGGCGACCTTGGCCCACGCCGTGGTCGTGGCCATGGAGTGGGAGGCGACCGCCGGTTCCGCCGAGGCCGAGGACACGGCGAGCACGCCGCCGACCGTCAGCGTCAGCGCCGCCGCCGCGAGGGTGAGCTTCCTGGATGCGTTCATGACTGTCTCCCTGCATGTGGAGGAATCCGTGCAGGCGGCCCACCCCGGGAAGGGCTCACCGGGAAGGACTCTCCTCCCTCGCCCGGCGCCGGGAGAAGTCCCGGCGGGGACCGTCACTCCAAATGATCAAGATGCGCATCAATCCCGCGATCGCGGGGAGTGATCACCGAATTGCGTTGCGTCACGACCGGGCCGCCCAGTCCGCCAGTGCGTCGAAGTCGACGCGGGTCAGGCCGATCCGTTCGTCCACGTACATCAGCAGGGCGTGTGCCGGGTGGTGCAGGTCGACGTACTCGTGGTCCGTGGCGGTGATGTCGTCGTCGATCCAGGCGAACGGCCGCGCGCCCGCGTACTCCAGGACGTACTGCGTCTTCCAGAAGGTGCCGCGCGGCGCCCGGCCGTGCATCACCGGCCAGTCGATGAAGGGGAGCCGCGGCAGTCCCAGCTGCGGCCCTATCCAGTCGTTCGCCTCGTCCTTCCAGGTGGTGGCCCAGATCAGGTCGTACGCGTCCGCCAGCGCGAGCAGCTCCGCGCCGTGGCCGGGGTTGAGCCACACCCGCAGCGGCTTGCCGTCGGTGAAGCCGGTGGGTCGCATCCGGTGCGTGGTGTAGCCCTCCGGGCGGCGCTGGGCCTTGGCGGCGTAGGGGTTCAGCGGGCCGTCGACGTCGATCAGCAGCAGTGGCTTCATGGCTCCACCCTTCTCGTCGGACCGCCCCCGGGGCGACCCGTTTTCTTGATCCGGATCAATGAATGAGACGTCAACGTCTCATTCGGGGT
This sequence comes from Streptomyces sp. NPDC004126, assembly GCF_050275515.1. Classification (NCBI taxonomy): domain Bacteria; kingdom Bacillati; phylum Actinomycetota; class Actinomycetes; order Kitasatosporales; family Streptomycetaceae; genus Streptomyces; species Streptomyces sp. NPDC004126. The sequence continues at coordinate 19,274 of NZ_JBNNPF010000069.1, forward strand.
ATGCTTGTCTCATGGCCATGGATCGTGACCAGGTGCTCCGCGACGCGGCGGCCCTGCTTTCCCGCAAGTCGACCGCCACGATGGACGAGGTCGCCCGCGCCGCCGGCATCGGCCGCGCCACCCTCCACCGGCACTTCGCCGGCCGCGACGCCCTCGTACGCGCCCTCGAAGACCTCGGCATCCGCGCGTTCGAGGGCGCCTTCGACCGCGCCCGCCTCGACGAGGGGACCGCGGTGGAGGCCATCAGGCGGCTGATCGCCGAGACCGAGCCCAACGCCCAGCTGCTGGCCTTCCTCGTCACCGAGAACCAGCTCTTCGAGGGCGACCAGGTCAACGAGGGCTGGGCCCGCCTCGACTCCCGCGTCAGCGCGCTCTTCAAGCGCGGACAGCAGGAGGGCCACATCCGCATCGACCTGAGCCCCGCATGGCTCACCGAGGCCCTCTACGGGCTCGTCGGCAGCTGCGCCTGGGCCGTCATGGACGGCCGGGTCGCGGCCAAGGACTTCCAGTACATGATCACCGAGTTGCTGCTCGGTGGCGCACGACGGAGTGTGGAGTGATGACCCGAACCGAACAGCTGAACCGGCGGACGGGGACGGAGGAGAAGAGCAGGGGGCGCTGGCTCGCCCTCTCCGTGCTCGTCCTGGCCGTCCTGCTGGTCGCGGTCGACGCCACCGTACTCGGCCTCGCCACCCCCTCCCTCAGCGAGGACCTCAAGCCGTCCGGCACCCAGCTGCTGTGGATCGGCGACATCTACTCCTTCGTCATCGCCGGCCTGCTCGTCTCCATGGGCTCCCTCGGCGACCGCATCGGCCGCAAGAAGCTCCTCCTCACCGGAGCCACCGCCTTCGGCCTGGTCTCGGTCCTGAACGCCTACGCGACCAGCCCCGAGATGATGATCGTCGCCCGCGCCCTGCTCGGCGTGGCCGGCGCCACCCTGATGCCGTCCACCCTCGCGCTGATCCGCAACATCTTCCACGACCCGCGCGAACGCAGCCTCGCCATCGGCATCTGGGGCGCCACCGCCTCCGCGGGCGCGGCCGTCGGACCCGTCGTCGGCGGGGCCCTGCTCCAGCACTTCTGGTGGGGCTCGGTCTTCCTCATCAACCTCCCGGTGATGATCGTCCTCGTCCTCGTCGGCATCCGGCTGCTGCCCGAGTCCAAGAACCCCGTCGCGGGCCCCTGGGACCTGATCAGCGTCGCCCTGTCCCTCGTCGGCGTCATCAGCGTCGTCTACGCCGTCAAGGAAGCGGCCACCCACGGCTCCACCCCCGGCGTCTGGATCGCCGCCGCCCTCGGCGCCGCGTGCCTCTACGCCTTCGTCCGCCGCCAGTTCGCCCTGGCCTCGCCGCTGCTCGACATGCGGCTCTTCAAGCACCGCGGCTTCTCCGGCGCGGTCCTCGCCGACCTGCTGACCGTCTTCGGCCTCTCCGGACTCGTCTTCTTCCTCTCCCAGTTCTTCCAGCTGGTCCAGGGCCGCGACCCGCTCGAAGCCGGACTCGCGGAACTGCCCGCTGCCATCGGCGCGGTGGCCACCGGCCTCGTCGCCGGCCGGTACGCCCGCCGGTACTCCGTACGCGTCATCGTCACCGGCGGCCTCGCCGCCATAGGCCTGGCCCTCGCGGCCCTCACCGTCATCCACCGCGAGACCGGCTACCCGCTGCTCGGCGCCGCCCTGCTCGTCGTCGGCCTCGGCGCCGGCTTCTCCTTCACCGTCACCGCCGACGTCATCCTCTCCAGCGTCCCCAAGGAGCAGGCCGGTTCGGCCTCCGCCGTCTCCGAGACCGCGTACGAACTCGGCGCCGCCCTCGGCATCGCCCTGCTCGGCTCCGTCGTCACCGGCGTCTACCAGGGCTTCACCGCCCCGGCCTCGGTCCCCGCCCCGGTCGCCGACGCCGCGCACGAATCCCTCGGCGGCGCCGTGGAGGCCGCCCGCGCCCTGGACCCGGCCACCGCCCACACCATGGTCGGCGCGGCCCAGGACGCCTTCGTGGACGGCCTGCGGCTCGCCTCCGGCGTCGGCGCCGCCGTCCTGCTGGCCACCGCGGCGGCCGCCTGGTTCCTCCTCAAGGGCCAGGAACTCCAGGACGGCGTCGAACACTGACGCACCGCGCCGCGCGGCGGTGTCCCGTCGGGCCGAACGGAATTGACAGTCCGTCGGCCCCCGGGACACCATCCCGGCGATGGAGATCAACGACCTGACCCCGGCCGAACGCCGCGTCGTCGACGCCTTCCCGCGCGGCGAGGCGGTCGACTTCCGCGAGAGCCCCGACGAGAGCTCCCACGACGGAGCCGCCTGGGGCCCCGGACGCACCATCCGCGCCGAAGTGCTGCGGGGCCTCCTCGTCGGGGGCACGGCCGACGAGGGCCACGTCGCCGGGATCAAGCTCTACGGCGCCAGGATCACCGGCAAGCTCGACCTCAAGTACGCCGTCGTGGACCACCCCGTCCGGATGCGCTCCTGCTGGTTCGAACGCAAGCCCATGATGTACGGCGCCCAGCTGCGCGCCCTCGTCCTCGGCGACTCCACCCTGCCCGGCCTGACCGCCGCCACCGTACGCGTCGAGATCGTGCTCAGGCTCTCCGGCTGCCGCATCGACGGACCCGTCCGCCTCGCCGGCGCGAAGGTCGCGGGCGGCCTCTTCCTCCAGGGCGCCGTCATCCGGCAGGGCGCCCAGCCCGACGAGGCCGACGAGCCGCCGCTCCAGCTCAACCACGCGGAGATAGGGACGGACATCATGGCCGACGGACTCACCGTCCACGGCCAGTTCCGCATCAACGGAGCCGGCGTCGCCGGCCAGATCAGCCTTGAGGACGCCCGGCTCGTCAACCCCGGCGGCATCGCCCTGCACGCCGAGACCCTGGTGGTCGGCAGCGACGTGCGCGCCCACCGGCTGCACGCCGAGGGCATGGTCAACCTCACCGGCGCCCGCATCCCCGGCCAGGTCATGCTGACCCGCGCGCGCCTCTCCAACCCCGGCGACGTCGCCCTCCGCGCCAGCTCCGCCGTCATGGGGGAGTTCCGGCTGCACAAGTGCCCCACCATCGACGGCATCGTCAACCTGCGCCGCAGCCAGTTCGACATGCTCTGGGCCGAGCCGTCCGTCTGGCCGCCCCTGGTCCGCACCGACGGGCTCAGCTACCGGCTGCTCCACCCCCACCTGCCCGCCGAGGAGCGGCTGCCGCTGCTGGAGCGCGAGGAGGACGGCTACCTGCCGTACGCCTACGAGCAGCTGGCGGCCGCCTACCGCACGGTCGGCGACGAGGCGGCCGCCCGCACCGCCCAGCTGGCCAAACTGCGCCGCCACCGGCGCACCCAGCCCCGGCACACCCGGCTCTGGGGCCTGCTCCAGGACGCCACCGTCGGCTACGGCTTCCGGCCGATGCGCGCGGCGGCCTGGCTGCTCGCGCTGACCCTCACCGGGACCGTCGCGTACGGGATCACCCCGCCGCGGGCGCTGAAGGCGGGGGAGGCGCCGGAGTTCAACCCGCTCTTCTTCACCCTCGACCTGATGCTGCCGATCATCGGCTTCGGGCAGGAGGGCGCCTTCGCGCCGGCCGGCTGGTACCAGTGGCTGTCGTACCTGCTGATCGTGACCGGCTGGATCCTCGCCACCACCACGGCGGCGGGCGTCAGCCGGTCACTCCAGAGGCAGTGACCGCAGGGCCACAGGGCCGCCGGACTCAGGCCGCCTTCGCCTTCGTCGCGTACATGTCCACGTACTCCTGGCCGGACAGGCGCATGACCTCGGCCATCACCGAGTCGGTCACGGCGCGCAGCACGTAGCGGTCGCGGTCCATGCCCTCGTAGCGGGAGAACTCCATCGGCTCGCCGAAGCGGATCGTCACCCGGCCCGGGCGCGGCATGCCCGCGCCGCCGGGCTGCAGCTTGTCCGTGCCGATCACCGCGAACGGGACCACCGGGGCGCCCGTCATCAGGGTCAGGCGGGCGATGCCGGTGCGGCCGCGGTAGAGCCGGCCGTCGGGGGAGCGGGTGCCCTCGGGGTAGATCCCGAAGACCTTGCCCTCCTCCAGGATCCGGCGGCCCGTCATCAGCGCGGCGACGCCGCCGTTCGCACCGTCCCGGTCCACCGGGATCATGCCGGAGCCCGTGAAGAACCACGCCATCAGACGGCCCTTGAGGCCCTTGCCCGTCACGTACTCGTCCTTGCCGATGAAGTGGACCGTGCGGTCGCACACCAGCGGCATGATCATCGAGTCGATGAAGGTCAGGTGGTTGCCCGCCAGGATCACCGGACCCGTGCCCGGGATGTTGTCGAGCCCCTCCACCTTGGTGCGGAACATCAGGCGGATGACCGGTCCGACAGTGGCTTTGATGAGCGCGGTACGGAACAACGTGAGCCCTCCGGCATCGAAAAGCGGCTTTCGCACCACACGGCGGTAGTGCAGGTGAGGACGATACTCGCGGGTCGCCCCTGTTGGCACATCGGGTTCACGAGGTGGATACGCAGTGTTGACACGCGTTTCCGCCATGTTCCGGTGGAGCCCACCCCCGCGCCACCCTCCTTTGCCTACCATCGCCACGCCGATCGCGGCCTCCACGCCCCCCGGAGATCCCGGGGCCGCGGGCCCGGTCCAGGACGAGGAGTGCACTGATGACACAGGGTGGGGCAGCGCGGCGCACGGTGCTCGGAGCGGCCGTACTGGCGGCCGGAACCGGAATCACCGGACTGACGGCGGGAACCGCCTCCGCCGCGGCGGACGACCGCGCCGACGGCGGCCAGGGCGACCGCGGCGGCTACCGCGACCTCCCCGTCCCGCTGGTCATCGGCCACCGCGGGGCCAGCGGCTACCGCCCCGAGCACACCCTCGGCTCCTACCAGCTGGCCCTCGACCTCGGCGCCGACGTCATCGAGCAGGACCTCGTCCCCACCAAGGACGGCCACCTCGTCTGCCGCCACGAGAACGAGATCGGCGGCACCACCGACGTCGCCGACCACCCCGAGTTCGCCGGCCGGCGCACCACCAAGACCGTCGACGGGGTCTCCGTCACCGGCTGGTTCACCGAGGACTTCACCCTCGCCGAGCTGAAGACCCTGCGCGCGAAGGAACGTATCCCCGCCGTCCGCCAGCGCAACACCCTCTACGACGGCCGGTGGGCGGTCCCCACCTTCGAAGAGGTGCTCCGCTGGGCCAACCGCGAGGGCCGGCTGCGCGACAAGCGGATCTGGCTGCACGTCGAGACCAAGCACCCCACCTACTTCCGCGGCCTGGGCCTCGGCCTGGAGGAGCCCCTCGCCAAGCTGCTGCGCCGCTACGGGCGCGACGGCCGCGACGCCGCCGTGTTCCTCCAGTCCTTCGAGCCCTCCAGCATCCAGCGGCTCTCCCGCCTGGTCTCCGCCCCGCGCGTGGTGCTGCTCTCCGCGGCCAACACCCGCCCCTGGGACTTCGAGACGGCCAAGGACCCCCGTACCGTCGCCGACCTCGTCAAGCCCGAGGGCCTCAAGTGGATCGCGGGCTTCGCCCAGGGCATCGGCCCCACCCTCGACCTGATCGTGCCGCGCGACGCGGCCGGCAAGCTCGGCACCCCCACCACCCTCGTGCGCGACGCCCACGCCAAGGGCCTGGTGCTGCACCCCTACACCGCGCGCAACGAGAACAGCTTCCTGCCGGCCGAATACCGCAAGGGCACCGACCCGGCCGCCTACGGCGACGCCTTCGGCGCCTTCAAGAAGTACTTCGAACTGGGCATCGACGGCATCTTCACCGACAACCCGGACACCGGACTCCTCGCCGCGGAGGCCTTCCGCCCCGGCCGCGGCGTCAACCGCTAGCCCCCCGCGCCCGAACGGGTGGGCCGGGCCCGGCGGGGAAACCGCCCGGCCCGGCACCCGCGTCCCGCCCGGCATGGACCTGATACAGGAACCCGACCTGCTCACGGAACTGGGCCCGCTGCTCTCCGCCGAGGCGGCCGCGGAGGCCCCGGCCGCCGGAGTGGAAGCCGCCGACCTGGAACAAGCCGTCTGGGTGCGGTTGCTGGAACGCGGCCCGCGCGCCCCCTTCCCCGCAGGACGCGCCCGCTGGCTGCGGCGGGCAGTGCGCGCCGAGGCCCGGCGCGCCCGGCGGCGGGCGCGCCGGGAGGTCCCGTACGGCGCGACCCCGGCGGACGCCGCCGGCGAGCCCGAGGACGCCCTGCTGCACGGCGAGGAGAACCGGGCCCTCCGATCGGCGGTCGCCCGATTGCCCGGACGCTGTCCGCAGCTGATGTCCGCACTTCTGTCGCCCAGGGACCTGACTTACCGTGAAATCGCAGGAGAGTTGGGTATCTCACAAGGAAGTTTGGGACCGGTACGTTCCCGTTGCCTGGGATGTCTGCGCAGAATGCTGGCTGTCGAGGTTGCGGCTCCTGACCCTTGGGGAAAGGAGCGGTAGACCGGAGAGCTACCAGGTGAGCGGGAGGCATGCGCACATGGGCATGAGCGTGACCATTTCGGCGGCGGCCGCCGAAGACGCCGAGCAGATTTTCAAACTGCAGTATCTGGCGTTCCAGCGGGAGGCCGAGCTGTACGGCAACTACCTCATCCAGCCCCTGACCCAGTCCCTGGACTCCCTGAAGGCGGAGCTGGCCTCGGACACCGTCCTGGTGGCCCGGCTCGGCGACGAGGTGGTGGGCGCGGTGCGCGGCAGCGTCGGCGAGGACGGCACGGCCAGCATCGCCAAGCTGTGCGTGCACCCGCGGCTGCAGGGCCACGGCCTCGGCGCCCGGCTGCTGCGCGGGGTCGAGGAGGCCCTCGCCGGGAACGCCGGCACGACCCGCTTCCGCCTGCACACGGGCCACAAGAGCGAGTCCAACCTGCGGCTCTACCGCAAGGCCGGCTACGCGCAGGTCGGCAACCGCACGGCCTCCGACGGCGTGCGCCTGGTCATCCTGGAGAAGGACGCCAAGGACACCGACTACGCCGTCAGCGCGTAGCGGCCGTCCGGTCCGGGGGTGTTCCGCAGCGACGGCGGAGCACCCCCGGACCGGTTCCGGGGGCCGGAACCCTCAAGACCGCACGGCTCAGCGCTTGGAGCGGAGCCAGAGCATCCCGGTGACCGGCAGGATGACCGGGATGAAGAGGTAGCCCCTCCCGAACTCCGACCACACGGTCGCGTCGGGGAAGGAGTCGGGCCGCACCAGGGTCCAGGCACCGACGGCCAGCACACCGGCGAGTTCGACGCCGCAGCACACCAGCGCCGCCCGGCGGGCGGTCTCCCCGCCGCGCACCAGCGAATACGTGATGAAGGCGTACGCCACGGCCGCCGCGGCCGACAGCGAGTACGCCAGCGGCGCCCGGTCGAACTCGGTGGAGATCTGGTAGACCGAGCGCGAGAGCGCGCCGACCACCATCACCCCGTAGAGCCACACCAGCAGCAGTCCGGGACCGGAGACCAGTCGCTTGCGCCCGGCGGGCGGGGCGGTCGTCGTGTCAGGCACCGGATCCCCAGATGTCGTAGAGCCGTACTTCCAGCACGGCGAGGACGACCGCGCCCGCGGCCACCGTCACCGAACCCCACTTGGTGCGCTCGGTCAGCGAGAGCATCCCGGCCGCCGGGACCGCCGCGAAGGCGCCCAGCAGGTAGGCCACGAAGATCACCGTGCCCTGTTCGGGCTTCTCGCCCCGGCCCAGCTGGACCAGGCCGATCACCAGCTGGGCCAGGACCAGCACGGTCACCACGGCCATGCCGATGAAGTGCCAGTCCTTGGTCGGCTGGTCCCGCCATGCGGCGTGGCCGCACCAGGCGGCGAGGGCGAGTGCGGCCGCGCCGATGGCGACCGTCAGGGCGACGAGCATGCAGCGAGGGTATTACGGGCCCGAAGGCCCGATGCGCCCGCCCCTCGCGGCCGCCCGGCCGCCGAGATCATCGCCGGGCCGCTGCCCGAAGGCGTACGGGCGGCCGGCATGCGGACCGTGGCCTTGACCACAGCACACCCGGCCGCCGAGCTCGACGCGGACGTGGTCGTCCGGGACCTCTCGACGGTGTCCACGCTGGTCAGCAGGGGTGGAATCACGCCGGGGACGGAGTGCCAGGGGTGACTGGTTCAATCCAATCCTGTCCGGAATGCGGCCGAATTCCGTCCGCTATCCGGACAGCATTGATCGGTGAGTCGCCATGTCTGCTTTACTGGGGCACATGACCACGACGAGCAGCCGCACCCTTGCGACCGAGGCGACGATGACGCCCGGTGCTCGTTGTATGTGTCGAATGTGCGCCTTCTGAGGGCCCCTCTCACGCAGTCTCGCGCCCCGAAGCGAGACCGGCCGAGCAACTCCGCCACCCCAGTCGCACCACACCGCCGACTGATCCCCGGTACGGACCGCTCCTGCCCCGCGCACGCGTCGACACCATCATTTTGTGACGGTTAGACCCGTATCGCGTCCCCAGATGTTTGCCCCGTGCACGGCACCCGCACCCCGTGCACTCGACAGCGACGGAAATCCTGTGATCACCACATCGGGCCTCACGAAGGTCTACCAGTCCCGCGGCCGCGAGGTCACCGCCCTGGACGGCGTCGACCTGCACGTCCGCGAGGGCGAGGTCTACGGAGTCATCGGCCAGAGCGGCGCCGGCAAGTCCTCCCTCATCCGCTGCGTGAACCTGCTGGAACGCCCCACCACCGGCACCGTCACCGTGGACGGCGTCGAGCTCACCGCCCTCGCCGGCCGCGGCCGCCGCGCCGGCAAGGAACTCCGCGAGGCCCGCAGCCGCATCGGCATGGTCTTCCAGCACTTCAACCTGCTGTCCTCGCGCACCGTGCAGGCCAACATCGAACTCCCCCTGGAGATCCTCGGCGTCTCCGGCCGCGAACGCTCCCGCAAGGCCCTGGAACTCCTCGACCTCGTCGGCCTCGCCGACAAGGCCAAGGCCTACCCCACCCAGCTCTCCGGCGGCCAGAAGCAGCGCGTCGGCATCGCCCGCGCCCTGGCCGGCGACCCCAAGGTGCTCCTCTCCGACGAGGCCACCAGCGCCCTCGACCCCGAGACCACCCGCTCCATCCTCCAGCTGCTGCGCGACCTCAACCGCCAGCTCGGCCTCACCGTCCTCCTCATCACCCACGAGATGGACGTCGTCAAGGCCGTCTGCGACTCCGCCGCCCTCATGAAGAAGGGCCGGATCATCGAGTCCGGCACCGTCGCCGAACTGCTCGCCACCCCCGGCTCCGAGCTCGCCGGCGAACTCTTCCCGGTCAGCGGCACCGCCACCGGCCCCGACCGCACCGTCGTCGACGTCACCTTCCACGGCGAGGCCGCCACCCAGCCGGTCATCTCCCAGCTCTCGCGCACGTACAACATCGACATCTCGATCCTCGGCGCCGCGATGGACACCGTCGCCGGCCGCCAGATCGGCCGCATGCGCATCGAACTCCCCGGCCGCTACGAGGACAACGTGGTGCCCGTCGGCTTCCTGCGCGAGCAGGGCCTCCAGGTCGACATCGTCGACGAAGACTCCGACCTCGACTCCGAGATCGCCGCACTGGTCAAGGACGGTGCCAAGTGACCTGGTCCGAGATGCAGCCCCTGCTCACCCAGGGCACCTACGACACCCTCTACATGGTGCTGTGGTCCACCCTGGTGACCGTCCTCGGCGGACTGCCCATCGGCATCCTCCTCGTCCTCACCGACAAGGGCGGCCTCCTGCAGAACCAGCCGCTCAACAAGGTCCTCGGCGTGATCGTGAACATAGGCCGCTCGCTGCCGTTCATCATCCTGCTGATCTTCCTGATCCCGGTCACCACCGCCGTCGTCGGCACCTTCATCGGCCCCACCGCCATGATCGTCCCGCTCGCCATCGGCGCCGTCCCCTTCTTCGCCCGGCTCGTCGAGACCGCCGTCCGCGAGGTCGACCACGGCCTCGTCGAGGCCGTCGAGTCCATGGGCGGCGGCATCCCCACCCTCGTCGGCAAGGTCCTGCTCCCGCAGGCCCTGCCCTCCCTGGTCGCCGGCGTCACCACCACCGTCATCACCCTCGTCGGCTACTCCGCCATGGCCGGCGCGGTCGGCGGCGAAGGACTCGGCTCCAAGGCCATCACCTACGGCTTCCAGCGCTTCGAGACCGGCTTCATGTTCGCCACCGTCGCCGTCCTCATCGCCCTCGTCACGGTGATCCAGCTGATCGGCGACGGCGTGGTACGCGTCCTCGCGCGCCGCGGCCGGACAGCCTGAGACGACCCGCCGGACAGCCTGAGAGCACCTCCCAGACTTCCCCACAAAGGAAAGCCCGCACTTGTCGTGCTTGGGCCGCCACCCCGCGAACACCCGCGAAAAGCAAGAAAGGCACTCTTCGTGCGCAAGAACACCAAGCTCACCGCCATCGCCGCCGTCTCCGCCGCGCTCGCCCTCGGCCTCACCGCCTGCGGCAGCTCCTCGGACCCGTCCACGGCCGGCAAGACCGACGGCGGCAAGGTCGACGAGACCAAGCCGCTCGTCATCGCCGCCTCCCCGAGCCCGCACGCCGACATCCTGAACTTCGTCAAGGACAAGCTCGCGGCCAAGGACGGCCTCAAGCTGGAGGTGAAGGAGTTCACGGACTACGTCCTGCCCAACACCGCCACCGAGCAGGGCCAGGTCGACGGCAACTTCTTCCAGCACAAGCCGTACCTCGACGACTTCAACAAGAAGAACGGCACGCACATCGTGCCCGTCGTGAACGTCCACCTGGAGCCCCTCGGCCTCTACTCCAAGAAGGTCAAGGCCCTCACCGACATCAAGCCCGGCCAGACCGTCGCCGTCCCCAACGACACCACCAACGAGGGCCGCGCGCTCCAGCTGCTCGCCGCCAACAAGCTGATCACCCTCAAGGACGGGGTCGGCACCAGCGCCAAGCTGTCCGACATCACCGACAAGAAGGGCCTGGAGTTCAAGGAGCTGGAGGCCGCCACGGTCCCCCGTGCCCTGAACGACGTCGACGCCGCCGTCATCAACGGCAACTACGCCCTGGAGGCCAAGCTCTCGCCCGCCAAGGACGCCCTGGTCCTGGAGAAGTCCGAGGGCAACCCGTACGCCAACTTCCTCGCGGTCAAGGAAGGCAAGCAGAACGACCCGCGCATCCAGAAGCTCGCCAAGCTCCTGAACTCCGACGAGGTCAAGAAGTTCATCGAGGAGAAGTACCAGGGCTCGGTCATCCCGGCCTTCGGCACCCCGGCCGCCTGACCCAAGACCGCCTGGTAGAAGCCGGACAGACACCGGATCGACGCCGGATTCCCGGCCCCGCGCACCCACCCGGGCGCGCGGGGCCGCGGGCTTCCCGGGCCCTGCCCGCTTCCGGGCAGCCCGGCCCTGCACATCCCCCGGCCGATGCTGCATGCTGTGGCCTACGACCCGCACAAACGGTCCCGCACGGCGGTCCCGTACGAAGGCGGGCGGCACGAACGGTCCCGCCCCACGGTCCCAGGCATGGAGCTGCGCATGACTACCACCTTCCCGGACGTCACCATCAGCACGGACCGGCTGGTGCTGCGCCCCTTCGAGGAGGAGGACGTCACCGCGCTCGCCGAGATGATGAACGACGAGCAGGTCACCGCCTGGACCTCCGCACCGCACCCCTACACCCCCGCCGACGCCCGCGCCTGGGCCACCGCCCTCTCCCACGCCGAGCGCACCGACGGCCGCGGCATCGTCCTCGCCGTCACCGAATTCCTCACCCAGCGCCTCGTGGGCTTCGTCCACCTCCGGAACACCGACTGGCGCACCCGCACCGCCGAAGCCGGCTACGTCACCGCCCCCTGGGCCCGCGGCGAGGGCTACGCCAGCGAATCCGTCCTCGCCGTCGCCCAGTGGCTCCTGCGCGACCAGCGCTTCGAAAGACTCGAACTGCGCACCGCCGCCGACAACACCGCCTCCCAGCAGGTCGCCCAGAAGATCGGCTGCATCAGCGAAGGCGTCCTGCGCAACGTGGCGATAGTGCGCACCCAGGCCGCCGACGGCAGCTGGACCGACACCCGTACCGACCTCATCGTCTGGAGCCTCGTCCCCGAGGACCTCGACGACACCGACGAGTACGACGTGTACGAGAACCGCCACGCCCGCTCCGGCCCCTCCGGCCGCCCCGGCCACGACGACGGCTACCCCCTGCGCCGCCGCGCCGACGCACACGGCTACGCCGTCGGCGCCGACCGGCACTGACCCGATGACCGGGTAGTCTCACCGTGACCCCCGAAACCCCCTGAGATCCCATGAGATTCCCAGAGATCTCCGGAGATGCCCTGAGATCTCCAGAGATGCCCTGAAACTCACTGAGATCTCGTGTCGAAGGCGGTTTCCCCCCACCCCCCACCCCAGGAGACCGACGACGATGGCCGACCGGGTCACGGTGATCGGATGGGACGGCTCCCCCCTGACCGCGGCCGCCCGCTCCGCGCTCTCCGCCGCCACCCTCGTGGCCGGAGCCGCACACCACCTCGCGCTCCCCGAGATCCCGCCCGGCGCGGAACGCATCCGCCTCGGCAGCCTCGGCCTCGCCGCCCGCCGCATCGCCGGCCACCGCGGCACCGCCGTCGTCCTCGCCGACGGCGACCCCGGCTTCTTCGGCGTCGTCCGCACCCTGCGCGCCCCCGAACACGGCCTCGAAGTAGAAGTCGTCCCCGCCGTCTCCGCCGTCGCCGCCGCCTTCGCCCGCGCCGGAATGCCCTGGGACGACGCCCAGGTCGTCGTCGCCCACCCCCGCACCCTGCGCCGCGCCGTCAACGTCTGCCGCGCCCACACCAAGGTCGCCGTCCTCACCTCGCCCGGCGCCGGCCCCGCCGAACTCGCCCTGCTCCTCGAAGGGATCCACCGCACCTTCGTCATCTGCGAGGAACTCGGCACCGACCGCGAACGCGTCACCGTCCTCACCTCCGACGCCGCCGCCGACCACAGCTGGCGCGACCCCAACGTCGTCATCGTCATCGGCGGCGCCGGCCACGCCCCCACCGCCGCCGACCCCGGCTGGCTGCTCGGCCGCGGCCCCGGACCCGCCCCCGTACGCGGCTGGGCCCGCCCGCAGCCCGCCGCCGACGGACCCCGGCCCGGCGAAGGGGAGTCCGTCCAGCTGCGCGCCGCCCAGCTCGCCCGGCTCGGCCCCCGCACCGGAGACCTCCTCTGGGACATCGGAGCCGGCACCGGAGCCCTCGCCGTGGACGCCGCCGCCCACGGAGCCGCCGTCATCGCCGTCGACGCCGACCCGCGCGCCTGCGAACGCGTAACCGCCGCCGCCCGCAAGCGCGGTGTCCAGATCCAGGTCGTCTCGGGCCGCGCTCCACACGTACTGGAGAACCTCCCCGAACCCGACGTGGTCCGCGTCGGCGGCGGCGGACCCCCCGTCATCGCCGCCGTCGCCGAACGGCGCCCCGAACGGATCGTCGGCCACGCCTCCACGCGAGACGAGGCCGAGGCCATCGGACGCACCCTCACCGAACACGGGTACGCCGTCGAATGCGCGCTCCTCCAGTCCGTCGGCCTCGACCCCCGGACCTGGGCCGAACAGGAGCGTTCCGTGGTGTTCCTGCTGGCAGGCGAACGCCCCGTGAACCGCTGACGCGGCGCCCGGGGTAGGCTGGCCGATCGTCGTACCGCCCTGGTGGACGCGCGACGTGGCGCAGTCCACAGCGGACCGTGCCGGTTTCTGGCCGACACGGAGGCCGACGAGCGCGACAATGCTCGGGAGTTGTTGTGCGTGGGCGGGCGAGACCGCGCACCGCGCGACGACCCCGCACGGCAAAGTCCGCACGGCGGGCCCTGTGGGCGGCCGGGCGATCGAAGAGGCAACACCGATGGGCGAGGGGTACGCATGACTGACACCGGCCAGGTCCCGGGCGAGGGTCACCCGGACAACACGGGCATGGTGGATCAGCAGGGCAATCCCGCTCAGGTCCCCCCGATGCCGCCGCTGCCGCCGATGCCGCCGCAGGCCCCGGCAGGCTACGCCTTCCAGGACCTCGTGGACGACCCGTCCGAGGCCGAGGACGAGGAACTGCTCCTGATGCCGAGCGGCCACGGGCAGGGCTCCTGGAGCGACCCGCAGGTGGTCCCCCCGGTCCCGGCCTTCCCCGGCGACTTCCCGGCGGAACCCCTCTACACCGAGTACCCGCAGGCCCCCGCCGCCGGCTACCCCGAGCCCGGACACCTCGGCTTCCCGGACCCCGGCTACCCCGAGGCCTTCCCCGCGCCCGGACAGCCCGCACCCGGCTTCCCCGAGGCGGGCTACCCCGCCCCCGGCACCTTCGCCGACCCCGCCGCGTACAGCGCCGGCGCCCACGAGACCGGCGGCCGCGACTCCGGCTCCCTCGACCTCGGCGGCCTCGTGGTCCCGCCCGCCGCCCCCGCCGCCGGACAGGTCCCGCCCGCCGCCGCCGTGATGCCGCCGCGCCGCCCGCTGCACATGGGCCCGCCCGTACCCGACGCCACCGGGGGAGTCGTACGCTCCCTCGCCGACCGGGGTCCGGCCGCCGCGCCGGTGCCGCAGGTCGCCGCGATGACGCCGGGTGTGCAGCCGGTCCCCGGGGTGCAGATGGTTCCCGGGGTGCAGCCGGCGCCGGGTGCGGGTGTGCAGGTGGCGCCCGGTGTGGCGCAGGGCGTTCCCGTTGAGCCGGCGGTCGCGGTTGCGGCCGAGCAGGTCGTGCCGGCCGAGCAGGCAGTGCCTGCCGAGCAGGGCGTTCCCGTCGAGCCGGCTGCCGCGCAGGCGCAGGCGCAGGCCGTCGTGGCGGAGGCCGCGGTGGGGGAGCCCGTCGTGGCCGTCGAAGCCGTGCCCGTGGAAGCCGTGGCCGTCGCAGCTGTGCCTGTCGAAGGTGTGGCCGCCGAAGCCGTGCCCGTCGCCGTCGAAGCCGTGCCCGTCGCGCCCGAGGCCGTCGTCGCGGAGCCGGTCGTCGCCGAGCCCGTTGCCGCCGAGCCCCCGGTGGCGGAGCCCGTCTCCGCCGAGCCCGTCGTGGTGCTGGCCCCGCAGGTCGCCGCCGCCATCGCCGCCGAGGCCGCCGCCGCAGAGGCCGCCGGCCAGGCCCCCGAGGACGTTCCCGCCGCCGGGCAGGTCCCCGAGGCCGAGTCGGCCGCCGCCCCCGGCCCCGAGTACCTGGACCTGGGTCCCGTCGCGCCGCAGCCCGGTGAGGTCCCGCCGCAGGCCGCTACCCCCTGGACGGCCGAGCCCGTCGTACCCGAGCCCGTCACCGCCCCCGTCGTGGTCGACGCCGCCGCCCAGCCCGCCCCGGAGACCGCTGCCGAGGCCGCTCCCGCCGCCGAGGAGGCCCCGACGGCCCCCGAGGCCGCCGCCGAGCCCGCCGCAGCCCCCGAGGCGCCCGAGGCCGCCGTTCCCGCAGCCGACGCCCCGGCCGAGGCCGCGCCGCCGGTCCCGCAGGCCGCGCCCGCCGCGCCGGAGACCCCGGCCGAGCCCGTACAGCCCGCCGAGCCCGAGGCGGCGCCCGCCGCCGTGGCCGCCGCCGTGCCCGCCGAGGCGGGTCCCGCGGAGACGGTGGTCCCGGCCGAGGCGCCCGCCGAAGCCGCGCCGGAGCCCGTCGCCGAGCCGCAGCCCGAGCCCGTACAGGCCGCGGAGGCCACCGAGCCCGCCCCGGCCGAGGCCGCCGAAGCCGAGGCCGAAGCCGAGGCCGCCGAGCCCGCCCCGGCGGGGCCCGTCGGCGAGCCGGCCCCCGGATACGCCGACGCGGAGCGCGAGGCCGTCCTGCGCGTGATGCGCGAGCGCCGTGACATCCGCAAGGGCTTCCGCACCGACCCCATCCCGCACGAGGTGCTGCTGCGCGTCCTGGAGGCGGCCCACACCGCGCCCAGCGTCGGCCACTCGCAGCCCTGGGACTTCGTCGTCATCCGCTCCGCCGAGACCCGCCGGACGATGCACGAGCTCGCCCAGAAGCAGCGCGAGGCCTACGCCAAGTCGCTGCCCAAGGGCCGGGCCAAGCAGTTCAAGGAACTGAAGATCGAGGCCATCCTCGACACCCCGGTGAACATCGTCGTCACTGCCGACCCCACCCGCGGCGGCCGCCACACCCTCGGCCGGCACACGCAGCCGCAGATGGCCCCGTACTCCTCGGCCCTCGCCGTCGAGAACCTCTGGCTCGCCGCCCGCGCCGAAGGCCTCGGCGTCGGCTGGGTCAGCTTCTTCGACGAGCGCGAGATGGTCCGCGCCCTCGGCCTGCCGGAGCACCTGGAGGTCGTCGCGTACCTCTGCGTCGGGTACGTCGACGAGTTCCCCGAGGAGCCGGAGCTGATGCAGGCGGGCTGGTCGCAGAGGCGTCCGCTGGCCTGGGTCGTCCACGAGGAGACGTACGGCCGCCGCGCGCTGCCCGGCGAGGCCCCGCACGACCTGCTGTCCGAGACCGTCGCCAGCATCCGCCCGCTCGACGCGAAGGCGCTCGGCGAGGCCTGGGAGCGGCAGAAGCGCATGACCAAGCCGGCGGGCGCGCTCGGCATGCTGGAGATCATCTCCGCGCAGCTGTCCGGCCTGTCGCGGGTCTGCCCGCCGCCGATCCCGGAGCCCGCCGCCGTCGCGATCTTCGCCGGTGACCACGGTGTCCACGCCCAGGGCGTCACCCCCTGGCCCCAGGAGGTGACCACGCAGATGGTGGCCAACTTCCTGGGCGGCGGGGCCGTCTGCAACGCCTTCGCCAACCAGGTCGGCGCCGAGGTCTGCGTCATCGACGTCGGCGTGGCCGGCGACCTCCCCGCCACCCCGGGCCTGCTCCCGCGCAAGGTCCGCCCCGGCACGGACGACCTGTCCGTCGGACCCGCGATGTCCCGCGAGGAGGCCATCGCGGCCATCGAGGTCGGCATCGAGACGGCGCGCGACCTCGTCGCGGCGGGCAACAAGGCCCTGCTGACGGGTGAGATGGGCATCGCGAACACCACGGTGTCCGCTGCCCTCATCTCCGTCTTCACGGGCGTGGACCCGGCCGAGGTCACCGGCCGCGGCACCGGCATCAACGACGAGACGCACGCCCGGAAGGTCGACGTCGTACGCCGTGCCCTGGAGCTCCACCAGCCGGACCCGGCGGACCCGATCGGAGTCCTCGCCGCGATCGGCGGCCTGGAGCACGCGGCAATCGTCGGCCTGCTCCTCGGCGGCGCCTCCCTGCGCACGCCGGTCATCCTGGACGGCGTGAGCGCCGGCGCGGCCGCCCTGGTGGCCCGCGCCATCGCCCCCGAAGCCCTGTCGGCCTGCATCGCCGGCCACCGCAGCGCGGAACCGGGCCACGTGGCCGCCCTCAACAAGCTCGGCCTGCGCCCCCTGGTCGACCTGGACCTCCGCCTCGGCGAAGGCACCGGCGCCCTCCTGGCCCTCCCCCTGGTCCAGAGCGCGGCCCGCGCGATGCACGAGGTGGCCACGTTCGACTCGGCAGGCGTGACGGAGAAGTAGCGGGTACGTACGTACGTACGCGGGCCGGGGCCGGACACCGAAGGGTGTCCGGCCCCGGCGCTTTCCCGGGCCCACAGAGAAAGGAAGATAGGGGTGTTGGGGAAGATTGTTAAGGTTATATTTTTTAT